>CAZWXC010000203.1:0-5371 GCA_964637935.1 uncultured Flavobacteriales bacterium
ACTTTTACGTGTCAGATTACACGGAGAGTTTTGAGCGAAGTACTCGCCTATTCTTTAAAGGCGAAATTCATTTGAAAGAAGCTAATATTTGGAAATAGTACTGCCTACTTAAACCAACTACTGTATTTCACATAGTTGTGTGCAATGCGCTCTATTTGTCCTTCACGTAAATCTTTAGAAACCTGCTTTACGCACTTTGCTGGCACTCCAGCCCAAAGTTCACCTTCTTTGATATGTGTTCCTTCTTTCACTACTGCACCAGCGGCTACTATAGCGTTTGATTCAATCAAAACGTTGTCCATCACAATAGCACCCATACCAATAAGAACATTGTCATGAACCGTGCATCCATGCACCAGTGCATTATGCCCTATAGAAACATTGTTACCTAATACTACTTTGGTTTGCTGATATGTACAGTGAATTACAGCTCCGTCTTGCACATTTACTCTATCGCCCATTTTAATGCTATTGACATCGCCACGCACCACGGCATTAAACCAAAAAGAACATTCATTTCCTGTGACCACGTCACCTACTATGGTTGCATTTGGGGCAATAAAACAATCATTTCCAAGCTTTGGCTCAACACCATTTACGGGTAATATGTAAGGCATAATTTCTATTTAAACACAACGAAAGTAAGGCTGTTATTGAATTGTACATTTGCACAAATATTAAAGTTGTCATGAGTAAATCAATGCCATATATGATCTACGCGGAGGTCACACCAAATCCCGCGACCATGAAGTTTGTTGCTAACCACAATTTGGCGCAAAACGGTCATGTTTATGAATACACCAATGAAGCTGCGGCAAAATCAGCGCCTTTAGCACAGCGTCTTTTCACGTTTCCTTTTACAAGAGGAGTTTTTATAGCACAAAATTTTGTCACCATCACAAAGATGGATGGGATAGAATGGGATGAAGTCATGCTAGAATTGAGAGAATACATCAGTAATTTCTTAAATAGTGGTCACGAGGTGTTTTTACCCGAAGCCGAGGCTGAAGCCAACGAAGCCAAAGCTGAATCGGGAATGACCGCTCACGCCAAAGCTGATACACCTATCGAAGAGCAAATAGTAGATATTTTAGACGATTACGTGCGCCCAGCGGTAGAAGGCGATGGTGGAGCTATACATTTCAAATCATATGCTGACGGTAAGCTTACAGTGGTTCTTAAAGGCTCATGTAGCGGTTGCCCTTCATCTACAGTAACGCTTAAAGCCGGAATTCAATCCCTTTTTGAGCGCATGCTTCCAGAAGTGAAGGAAGTAGTAGCCGAAGAAGAATAAGAATTCAACCGTTCCCTAGAGATCGTTATGATTTCTAAGTTTTTATTTGAACATTTAAGGCGCTCATTATGAAGCGCCTTTTTTTATTCATATCAATACTATTCTTTGCTTCTCAAGCAAAATCCACTCACTTAATTGGGGGTGAGATTTATTATGAATGCTTAGGCAACAATACTTGGGTTGTTGGAGTAACTATGTATAGAGATTGTTATGTGTTACCTGGACAAGGAGCTGCAAGTTTTGATGAGAATTTAAGGGTAAGTATATACAACGCATCCACAAATCAATTAATCGAAACAAGGACTCTCTTACCGTCTACTCAAGAACGACAACTCCCACTCATTCTTAACGCTCCCTGCATGGCAGACACCCCAGATATATGTGTTGCTGAATTAGAATATAGAGACACTTTTTACATGGTGATCCCAATTGGAGGAGTTCACTTAGTAAATCAGCGATGTTGCAGAACAGATGACGCACTCAACTTAATCGTACCATCGGACGAATTTGGCTCTACTTACTATAGTTTCATCCCTGACTCGACCGTTGCTATTTGTAACAATTCGCCTCGCTTCAATGTAGTGCCTCCAAAAGTTCTATGTTCAAACATTGATTTAGATCTAGATTATTCCGCTTCAGACATAGATGGAGATAGTTTGGTTTATAAATGGTGTAATCCATTTCATGGAGGAGGTCAAGCAACAGGAAATGGTGCTAACTCACCAATTCCTTTTATACCTACTCCACCACCTTTTACTTCCGTAGTTTGGAATACTGGTTTTAATACTCAATATCAATTGCCATCCGCTCCTGCAATGGCGGTAAATCAATCAACCGGTATAGTAAGTGGAAGACCAAACCAATTAGGAACATATGTGACTGGAATATGTGTGCAAGAATATCGCAACGGAAATTTAATTAATGAAAACCGAAGAGATTTTCAACTAACCACAGCTTTCTGTGATATACAAGCGAATGCCGCTATTGATAGTACCATTGAAGAATGTATTGGACTGGAAGTAGATTTTTTCAATTTAAGTAGTCTTGGAGATCACTTTTTGTGGGATTTCGGAGACACAATTTCAAGCGATACTTCGAGCCAACTTAACCCCAGTTGGACTTTCAGTGATACTGGCACATATGTAATCCAACTTATCGCGTATGGTTCAGTTTGTAATGACACCACAAGCATTACATACAATGTTCTTCCAAGAATTGAGGCCGATTTCACACATTCTGATCCAGATTGTTTTGATCGTCATAAATATACTTTTACACCTGCAGGATACTATAAACCTAGCACAGCAATAAGATGGAGCATTAACGGTGATTCTAATTTTATTGTCAGTGACAATCTTGGGCTATCAGAAGTCAAATTTCCGTATGCAGGTATGCACGAGGTAATGCTAACCTATCTAGACTTTGGTTGCGAAAAAACCAAAATTGACACAGTAGAAGTTTGGCCTAACCCACAAATGAAACTTGTTGACACCAATGATCTTCAATGTTCTCCTTTTAAAGGATATTATCATGTAGAATTATTCGATGCAAATAAGCCTAGTTTAGATTGGTGGCTCGATTCAATTAAAATATCAACGAATGATTCAATCTCTATTTTGATATCCGATACTGGTTATCATCAAATTAATATTCAGCTTAGAACAGATTCACTATGCATTGATACGGTTGATTTCTATGAGAAAAATATAATCCATGTGCTCGATACCCCTATCTCAAAATTTGACCTAACCGAACACACGGTAAGTATGTTTGCTAATAACATAAATCCATTTTTCGAAGTATTTGACGAAAGCTTGAACGCATCCAAGCTTTTATATTACTTGAACGATAGCTTATTTGGTAAAGAAAGAGATTTTGAAATCTCTGTAAAGGATACAGGCGACTACTTTCTCACTCAAATTGCAATCCATCGGAATGGTTGTAGAGACACCAGTTTTCAAAAATTCAGATTAGAACCCGAATACCTCATTTATATACCCAACTCTTTTACTCCTGATGGTGATGGCTTAAATGAAGATTGGAGACCAATGGTATACGTTGAAAATGAATATTTTCTTGAAGTTTATGATCGTTGGGGGCATGTAATCTTCAGCACAGCCGACTCTAAACTTGGGTGGAACGGGAAATATGAAAACATCAAAAATGATTGTCCCATTGGTGTATATGGCTACCGATTAAATTTAACAGACAACACAGGACGGTATTGGAACTATGGCGGGCAGGTTACTTTAGTCCGTTAATCCAAAAAAAATCCCGATTGCTCGGGATTTCGTTTTATCTATTGTATGTTTTCGCGAAAGCACTTTTACAAACCAAGCAAAACTTGCTCCGGAGTTTTACCACCAAACAGCATCCAAGCCGGGTTTTCAAGCATTTCTTTCACTTTTACCAAGAAGCTTACCGATTCCTTACCATCAATAATTCTGTGATCGTAAGAAAGCGCTAAATACATAATTGGTCTAATCTTAATCTCGCCATTAATGGCCACGGGGCGCTCAACTATGTTGTGCATACCCAAAATAGCGCTTTGTGGTGGATTTATAATTGGCGTACTAAGCATTGAACCAAACACCCCACCATTGGTGATAGTGAATGTTCCACCGGTCATTTCATCTACCGAAATTTTACCATCACGTGCTTTTATCGCCAATGTTTTAATGCCGTCTTCAATCTGCGCCAGATTCATTTGCTCAGCGTTGCGAAGCACAGGCACCATCAAGCCTTTTGGTGTACTTACAGCAATTCCTATGTCAGCATAATCGTGAAATACAATCTCTTCACCATCTATGTACGCATTTACTGCTGGATAATGGTTTAAAGCTTCGGTAACTGCTTTTGTAAAAAACGACATGAAACCTAGATTTACGCCATGCTTTTCTTTAAAGGCATCTTTGTATTTCTTTCTTAGTTCCATGATCGGGCTCATGTCTACCTCATTGAATGTGGTAAGCATAGCTGTTTCATTTTTCACGGTAACAAGACGTTCTGCGATTTTGCGTCTTAGCTTAGACATCTTATCACGACTTGCATCGCGAGAACCGCCCCAACCTTGCATTTCAGCAGCAGTTTCAAAACCACCTGTTAGGTAAGTTTCTACATCGCGCTTCAATATTTTACCTGCATTACCAGAACCAGGCACTTTTGATGCTGCCACACCTTTATCATCCATAATGGCTTTTGCCAATGGAGTTGCTTTAGCCCCACTATTATCAACTGAAGCTGATTTTGTAGCTTCCTTAGCAGGAGCTGCCTCTTTTTTAGGAGCTTCTTCTGCTTTCACTGCAGGAGCCTCAGCCTTTGGTTCTGGTTTGAAAGAAGTGTCAATCTTGCAAACAATTTGACCTACTTCTACCGTGTCGCCTTCGCCAACCAAAAACTCGATTTTACCCGCTGCTTCTGCATTAAGTTCTAATGTAGCCTTGTCGCTATCAATTTCTGCAATTGGATCATCGATGTTGACGATATCGCCATTAGAAACTAATAATTGTGCTACTTCTACCTCGGTGATTGATTCGCCTGGTGAAGGCATTTTCATTTCAATAATATCAGCCATGAGTAGTCTTATTCTATGAATTAAATAATGTATCGATTATACGGTTTTGACGCTGCTGGAATCTTTTAATAGATCCACTCGCAGGACTACCGCTTTCGTGTCTTGAAATCAAAGTAAGGTTCATGTTTTTCCATTTTCTTAGAATGAAACCCCAAGCACCCATATTTTCTGGTTCTTCTTGTACCCAGAATATTTCTACACCTTTATATTGACTTAGAATTTTGTTTACTTGATTGGCTGGGAACGGTTGAATTTGTTCCACTCTAACAATGGCCACATCTTTACGCTTTTCGGCTTCTTGGCGTTCAAGTAAATCATAATAGATTTTTCCTGAACAAAGCAATACACGTTTTACAGATTTGGCAGTTGCGTAATCATCACCAATCACTTCTCTAAAGTGGCCAGAAGTAAATTCCTCAACTGGAGAAACCACTTTAGGGTGACGCAGTAAAGATTTCGGAGACATCACAATCAATGGTTTCCTAAATTCCCAAGTCAATTGT
>CAZWXC010000204.1:0-5343 GCA_964637935.1 uncultured Flavobacteriales bacterium
ATATTTCTTTACATCTTCTTACGATTTAGAAAAATAGGATTTGCACTGGGTGCATTAGTTGCAATGTTCCACGATGTGCTCATCGTACTTTCTTTATTCTCTATTTTCTACGGTATTCTTCCTTTCTCTTTAGAAATTGATCAGGCATTTATTGCTGCAATTCTTACAGTAGTTGGATATTCTATTAATGATACGGTTGTAGTATTTGATAGAATTAGAGAGTACGTTGGTCTTCACAAAAAGGCAGAATACGAAGGAGTGGTTAACAATGCATTGAATTCTACTTTAACCAGAACTATCAATACATCATTGAGTACGTTAGTTGTATTGTTAATGATCTTCATCTTCGGTGGTGAAGTAATTCAAGGTTTTGTGTTCGCATTAATTGTAGGTGTTGTTGTTGGTACTTATTCTTCACTTTGTGTGGCTTCTCCAATAGTTGTGGATTTGTCTGGTAAGAAGAAAGGTTAATAATAACCTACACTATTATAATATTTAAAGCCACGCAACTTTGCGTGGCTTTTTTGTCTCATACATTTGCATTCAAATAATATAAGATGATACTGTTGTTTTTTAATCTTGGTGGAGGTGAAATCTTCGTGGTATTGCTTTTCGTTTTGTTGTTTTTTGGATCGAAGAGTATTCCTGATGTTGCAAGAAACCTTGGGCGAGGAATTAGACAGTTTAAGGATGCGACAAATGATATTCAGAGAGACATTACGAACTCTGTAAACGATGTTAAGCGCACAATAGATAAAGAAAATGAGTGAAACCGTACTTAGCTGGATTCAGCTTATTTCCGGTCTGGCAATTCTTGTTGTTGGTGGTGAGTTTTTGGTAAGAGCTTCAACCAAACTTGCAGTTTATATGAAAGTGAGTTCCATTGTAATAGGACTCACTATTGTTTCTTTCGGTACCTCATTTCCTGAGTTGGTTGTAAGTGTAGATGCTGCGCTGCATGGTCATCCAGATATTGCATTAGGCAATGTTGTTGGAAGTAACATAGCCAACATTGCGCTGGTCTTGGGTCTTACAGCTTTTATATTTCCTATTGCGGTAGGGCGTGCAACACTGGTCAAAGATTGGCCAATCATGCTCTTGGTTTCTGCATTACTCATTCTTTTTGGTTGGGATTTAATGATTGAACGCTGGGAAGGGGTTATTCTTTTTATTGGCATTATTATCTACAATGTCTGGATCATTCGCTCTTCGCGAAAGCAGAATAAAGAAACAGAAGAAGTTGAGACCAATTTTAAAAAGGGAACTGCAGATCTGCTCCGAACACTGTTACTCTTACTCATCAGTCTTGGTGGATTAATTTGGGGTGCTGATTTGCTTGTTGACGGTGCAGTGGGTGTAGCGAGAGCGTTCAATATTGAAGAGCGAATAATTGCGATTACCATTATTGCTTTTGGAACAAGTGCACCTGAGTTGGCTACATCTCTGATTGCGGTTTTTAGAAAAGAAGATGGAATCAGTTTAGGAAATCTAATTGGTAGCAATGTTTTTAATATTCTAGGAATTTTAGGTGCAACATCTATTCTTAATCCTATTGAAGTAAATGCCGATATCAAGTCTTTTGATTTCATGTTTATGATCGGAATTCCGCTTTTGTTGCTTCCATTGTTGCTTTTTCAGCAAAAAGTTTCCCGATTTGCAGGTTTTCTCTTACTTGTTTCGTATTTCGCTTATATTTTTCTTCTTTTTTAAGAAATGGGTCTTAAAAATAAGGGGTGTTGAAAAATAAAACACCTTTTTTTAGAGTTGAACCCCGTATTTGAATATACTTTTGCTAAAATTTTAATAAAATCATGGCAAAGCTTCGTTTTGATGCACTCGATCACATTCTGAATCGAACGTATACTGTAAACCCACCGTCTACTGAAAGAATTTCTGATTACTATGGAAGTTCAGTGTTTCATGATAAAGCAATGCAGCAGCATTTGCCAGAAAGTGTATACAAAAGACTAAAGGAGTGTATCGTTACTGGTCAGCAACTTGAAAGAAGATTAGCTGATGAAGTTGCAGCAGGAATGAAATCTTGGGCACTGTCAAAAGATGCTACACATTACACGCACTGGTTTCAACCCTTAACTGGTCGTACGGCCGAAAAGCATGATGCGTTTTTCACACCAACAGAGATTGGAGTTGCCATTGAAAGTTTTGGTGGAGACCAATTGGTTCAACAAGAACCTGATGCATCTAGTTTTCCAAATGGTGGAATTAGAAACACATTTGAAGCGCGTGGTTACACAGCTTGGGATCCAAGTTCACCAGCTTTCTTGATTGATGGCACATTATGTATTCCTACCATTTTTGTCGCTTATACAGGTGAAGCATTAGATTATAAAGCACCACTTATTAAGGCATTGCAATCTTTGAATGATGCTGCAGTTCCTGTAGCTCAGTACTTTGATAGAAATGTCACCAAAATCACAGCTACACTAGGTTGGGAACAAGAATATTTCTTAGTGGATGCGGCTTTGTTTTCTGCAAGACCTGATTTAGTGTTAACTGGCAGAACGCTTTTTGGTCATTCTTCTTCTAAAGGCCAACAATTAGACGATCATTATTTTGGATCTATTCCTGAGCGCGCAACTGCGTTTATGAAAGATTTCGAAAACGAAGCTCACAAATTGGGGATCCCAGTTAAAACGCGTCATAATGAAGTTGCTCCAAACCAATTTGAATGTGCACCGATTTTCGAAGAAGCGAATTTGGCAGTAGATCACAATCAGTTGGTAATGGATGTGATGGAAAAAGTAGCACATCGTCATCATTTTAGAGTATTGCTTCACGAAAAGCCATATGCAGGCATAAACGGAAGTGGTAAGCACAACAACTGGTCGTTGTCTACAGATACTGGTGTAAATCTTTTGAGCCCTGGAAAAACGCCTAAAACCAATCTTAGGTTCTTGACATTCTTCGTGAATACGATCAAGGCTGTGCACGATTATCCAGATTTATTGCGTGCATCAATTGCTTCTGCAAGCAATGATCATCGTTTAGGAGCAAATGAAGCGCCACCTGCAATTATTTCAATTTTCATCGGTTCACAATTGACTCAAGTACTTCAAGATCTTGAGAAAAAAGTGAAAGATAAAGGCATGTCTGCAAACGAAAAGACAGAATTGAAATTGAATATTGGCAAGATTCCGGAGATTCTCTTAGACAATACCGATAGAAATAGAACTTCTCCTTTTGCCTTTACAGGAAATAAGTTTGAATTGCGTGCAGTTGGCTCTACCGCAAATTGCGCTTCGCCAATGATTGTAATGAATGCGATCATGGCTAAGCAATTGCGTATTTTCCATACGGAAGTTGAAGCAATCATTAAAAAAGGAACTAAGAAAGACGAAGCTATTCTCAGTGTTTTGCGCAAGTATATCATTGAATCAAAGAATATCCTTTTCGAAGGAAATGGATATGGCGATGAATGGGTGAAAGAGGCTGAAAAACGTGGATTGAAGAACATCAAAACAACTCCACATGCTCTTGGTGCTTATTTAGATGATAAAGTAGTTTCATTGTTCGAAGAACTTGGTGTATTGACCAAACCTGAGCTAGAAGCAAGAAATGAAATAAATCACGAAAACTATAAAATGAAGATTCAGATAGAATCTCGTGTTACAGGCGACTTGGTTAATAATCACATTCTTCCAGCAGCATTCGAGTATCAAGGTAAATTGATAGATACCGTTAGAAATCTGAAAGAAATCTATGCAGGAAAGGAATTCGAAACTCTTGCAAAACCTCAAATGGTGATAATCAGAGAGATTTCGGAGCGCACCTTAAATCTTCAAAACTTAGTCAGAGACATGATTGAAGAGCGTAAAAAAGCTAACACGATAGAGCATGCCGAAGAAGCATCAAAAATGTATTGTGAAAAAGTTTTTCCTTACTTAGAAAAGGTAAGGTATGAAGCGGATAAGCTAGAGCTGCTGGTATCAGACGAACTGTGGCCTTTGCCTAAATATAGAGAACTTCTTTTTACAAGATAATTTAAGAAAAAGGGCCTCAATCGAGGCCCTTTTTAAATTCAGTTTAATCTCAATATCTAATTTCATTAGATTTGCCAATCTTGCCGAAAAATAATATCCGGTAAGAATAACTATTACAACGAAACGTGACGCGTATGATGAATTTAAAGGGAGCGATAGGCACTCTTTGCATTATGCTTTTCGCAGGCATAGCATTCGGGCAGAAAAATTTCACACAAGAAGCTGACTTGACTTTTCAAGTTCAGTCTTATTATGCGGCTTTAGATGCTTATAAGAAGGCATATCCTAAAGAAAAGGATAACGAAGAAAAGGCAAGGATACTTTATCAAGTGGGTGAATGCCATAGACTTTTGCAACAACCAGATCAAGCTTTGATTTGGTATCAAAAAGCTGAGGCAGCTGAGTACAAAAATCCGGAAATGGATGTTCACACGGGATTGTGTTTAATGAAGCAGGGCAATTATGAAGAAGCGATGGCTGAATTCAGATCTGCGCTTTCTGGAACTCCTACCTCTGCGGTCAAGTCCAAAGCTGAGCTTGGGATAAAAGCTTGCGAGGAAGCAGTAACTATGGCGAAGAACCCTGCTAGATATTTGATTAAGAACGAAGTTCAATTGAATTCTAAGTATTATGATTTCTCACCTTATTTTGCTGACAAAAAGCTTGAGAGCTTAATCTTTACAAGCACAAGACCAGCTGGAGGAGGAAATAGCCTCGATCCAATCAGTGGTGAGGGCTTTTCTGATCTTTACATTACAGAGCGCGACCCAAAAGGAAAATGGTCAAGTCCACGTCCGCTATCTGATGTGGTAAACACGGCTGCAAACGAAGGCTCAGGGGTGTTTGATGATAAGTACGGTGAGTTGTATTACACCAAGTGCGACTATGATGAAAAGAAGGCTTTTGGTTGTCAGATTTACAAAACACGTCAGCAAGGACAAACTTTCGCTGAGCCTGAATTACTTGATTTCGGTATTGACGATACTACTGTAGCAGCGCATCCAGTATTTATTGATGATGATTTGATTCTTTATGTGTCTGACATGCGTGGTGGCCAAGGCGGAAAAGACCTTTGGTACATTCGCTACGAGAAAAAAACTAAAATTTGGGGTCCTCCAGTAAACCTTGGTCCACAAATTAATACGGCCGGTGACGAAATGTTTCCATACATCCGTGAAAACGGAGATTTGTATTTTGCTTCTAATGGCAGAGTAGGAATGGGCGGATTAGATATTTACGCATGTAAAATGCTTGGTAAAGAAATTGAAGAAATGAAATGGGGTAAGCCTGAGAATTTGATGGCTCCTATTAATTCTTCTTCTAATGATTTCGGAATCATTTA
>CAZWXC010000205.1:0-5331 GCA_964637935.1 uncultured Flavobacteriales bacterium
GCCAAAGAAAAGAATATTGCGAATGCTATTCGAAAGAATGGTTGAAACTCACAAACATTGGTGTACAATCGCCTTTAGTGATTTCGCTTACAGTAACCGAGTATTTGTTGCCAATTTCAATGTTGTTTTTCACCAAAAAATCATGATCTACTTTCATGTCTTTCAATTTGCCCAAGTCTTGATCTTCGAGTGCAAGACTGCTGGCGTCAAAGTCTAAAATTACCTGAATTGAACCATCAGCAGCGGGTTTCATCTCGATCACCTCTGCATGAGTATCAACATAATTGTAAAAACAATCCCCACCTTTATCAGATGAGGATTGGCATGATGTAAATGATATGAAAGCTAGGCCAATAAAGCCTAGTTTGATGCTATTTGATAAACTTACTATTCCAAACATTTTCGCTAAAGTCCTTTGAATACATTATTCCTGTAATGATAGCAAGTGTCATCATCAGGCACGAGGTCATGGTAAACATGAAGAATCTGAAAAAGAATTCACTTTGCCAATCTCCAAACTGTGAAGGTACAATCATTGTAACCAACAAACCAATGAGTAATGAGGTAGTGGCCAATGTGCCCATGTGACGGAACGGATATTTTAGAATGCGTTGATACCATTCCAAATCATTTCCCCATTGAAAAATAAAGTAGTACTTTCCGTTTGGGAGCACAGCCATTAAAATAGGATCTTTCGTGCTATCCACTAGATTAAAACGCTCTTCTGGAGCTATAATACTGAATTTTTCAAACACATAACCAGTGCTTGATTCAATGCGTTTTACTTCTCTAATCGCTTCGGCAGGCACTTGATCTTTAAATAATTTACTATCTAAAAAACGAAGTCTATACTGTGTACAAAGCTTTTCAATACTGGCTTCGTCAAACATTTTTGTTGCATCAAGTTTGTGCAACGGTGCGTGCAACTGTTCGTTTTTCGATTTGCCAACTATTCGAGATTCGATGTTTTGTTCTGCCTCAGCTTCATTGTTAAGAATAGATTCTGCAGCCGATAATACTAAGGTTTGATTGTGCTCAAGTTGAGCTTTTTCTAATGCTTCTAAAAGATTGATGTCTTGCATGTTTTCGCTTACTTTAAACGTGATTAAAACTGCATTTATGCTTGTTCTTTTTTAGCCTTTTGCTTCTTCATGCGCTTGATTTGAAACCATATATACACCGAGAAAAACGCAGTGAGCATAAGGATCAAAAAACCAAGTACAATGTATTCGCCAGGCTTCATAAGACAAGTAACAGTTTTGAAACAGAAATAGTTTAGTGGCGATTAGATGATTCCCAAAATTAATAGAACCGCGATAATTAGCATCAGGATGCCGACAAATTTTTGAAGAATATTGATTGTCACCTTTTGAAGCAGTTGTTTACCAATGATGGCACCAACAAAAGCGGCAAGTGTTGCTGATATGATGTAAGGAACGTTGTTCGAAAAATGACTTGCTTCAAATGTAAAAGCGTAGGTTCCGATTCTGATCGAATCTACCAAGCAGGCGATTACAATTCCTGAGGCAATAAATTGTTCTTTTTTTAATCCAAAACGCACTAAGAACGCGCTTCGCAGTGCTCCTTGATGGCCGCTTAATCCACCAAAAAAACCACTTAAAACGCCTCCGCCAAACATCCAACTTGCCGGCAGTTGAGCTTTTTCGAGTGAGGGAATTAGTTCAACAATGGCGAATATAAAAATGAGGGCGCCTAAGATTAAATTAAGAGCACTGGTTTCGAAGTATAGAAATGTAATGGTTTGATCAAAATCACTAAGCCAACCGAGTAATGCCGCTCCTGCAAATGCACCGATGATTGCTGGTAAGCCAAATTTGATGATGACATTTTTTACTGCATGTTTGCCAACCAAAACCAACTTGAAGAGGTTGTTTAAAAAATGAACTACAGCGGTAGTTGCTACAGCAATTTCGGGTGGAAAAAAGAAAAGGAATACGGGAGTAAGCATTGTTCCCAAGCCAAAACCAGAGAAAAATGTGAGCATTGATGCTCCAAATGCTACTAATATGACGATAAAATAATCCATAAAAAAACCGGAGAGTAACATTCCTCAATCCGAGCAAGCCCTCTCCGGTGAAGCACCCCAAATCTTAACTTTAGTTGCTAAAGAATTTCTTTGGCGTTAGCCGACTGCAATAGTAAGATTAAAAATTTTAAACGACCAAAAAAATGAATGTTAAATTAACAGTTTCGTATATGATAATTCAAGGAAGGCGTTCTGTATACCCAAAAATGTATGAGCAGGATGTTGTATCAAAAGAAGAAATTACAGCACTGCTTGAAGTGGCAAAATGGGCTCCTTCTCACAAGAATACGCAGCCTTGGCGCTTTGTTGTGTTCACAGAAAACAGTTTGAAAACGTTGGTGGATTTGCAAGTGGAATTACTCCTAAAACAAAAAGGTGAAAATGAAGAGTCTTTAGCGAAAGCTGCGAAAATGAGAGAAAAGGCATCAAAAACTGCCGCGATCATCGCTATAATAATGAAGCGTGACGAACAGAAACGCGTGCCGATTTATGAAGAAGAATGGGCTGTGGCTTGTGCGGTTCAGAATATTCACATTCATGCTTCCGCGCTAAATTTGGGCTGTTATTGGAGTACAGGTGCATCTACAAATGCGGATGAAATTCGCAATATGCTCAACTTAACTGGCGAAGACAGGCATATGGGCTGGTTTTTTGTTGGTCGATTTACAGGTGAGAAGTCGCTACCAACAAATAGAAAGAATGTAGAAGATTTTACGGAATGGAAGTAAAAACCAAACCCTCATAAAGCGTATGTGCCCTCAACGTATAAAACGTATCGGGCACATACTATCAACCACCACTATGAAAAACCTTACAAATCCAGTTTTGTTCAAACCTTCATTACAAATTGTTCAAGGTATTTAACAGTACCGATTTTACTTTGTTCGCAGTGTTTTGCCAACGAAACAATTCTGCCCGTTTAAATCCGTTTTGGATTAATTTAAATCTTTGATTTTCATTAGTTTCTATTTCGAAAAAATAATTTGAAATTTTTTCAAAATCATCTGGATCTGCAATTAATGCGGCATTACCCGCCACTTCGGGTAACGAAGTGGTGTTCGCAGTAATTACTGGTACGCCACTTCTAAAAGCTTCCACAATAGGAATTCCAAATCCTTCGAAATAAGAAGGAAAAACCAGTGCATTAGCTGCAGCTACCACTTTTACAAGCTTGCTTAATTCTAAATGTCCAGCAAATACGATTTCCTTTTCAAATGCAGTCGCGCCAAGCGCTTCATTCATCTCTTTATAGCGCCAAAGCGGATTTCCTACCAAAACCAACTTAGCTAATCCGCCTTTTTTCTTGTAATCATCAAAAGCTTTTACAATTCCATGAATGTTTTTTCGATAAGAGAAATTTCCAACGAAAACAAAGTAGTCATCGCCATTACTGATCTCTTGTTTGATTTTAGTTTTTTCAGCCGCGTCAATCGGCATGTAAGCTTCGTTTGCACCATTATATGCAACATGAATTTTGCTTCGATCTACCTTATAAAATGACGCGATATCATTGGCACTGTATTCTGAAACGGTGATTATTTCTTCTGCTTTTAGCGCAAATCGCTTGAAAAAGCTTCGGTAATAATTGCTATAAGCTTTCGGCAAATCTTGTGGCCGATGCTCAAAATTGATGTCGTGAATCACAGGTATTTGCTTCACAGAGCTACTCAAGCATAAAAAACCATCGGGCGAAAAAAACAAATCTGGTTTTAAACTTTTAAGCGCAAGCGGAACACTTACGCCAAAATACCAACGATAAAGCAGCGGATGTCTAGCCGGAGGAAACAGCACTTTCCCTTTTACATTCGGGCCATAAATAAACTGTGGATCAAATGGCCGATCAAACAAAAAAGTGAACTGCACATCAGGCATTTCTTGCGTGATGCGTTGCAAAACTTCGTGGGCAAACCAGCCAATTCCGTCTAGTTTGCCCGGAATCAGCATGCGCGTATTTACAACAATGTGCATGGCGCAAATATGCTCATACTGGCCGATAATTGATTGCAATGCACAATCATTAAGATGAATGCGCGTAATTCGCAGCAGCTAAAGCAACCATGAGTAAGAAGTTTTCGGTCAATCTTGTCATTCTTTTGGCGCTTAATCTGCTGATCAAACCCATCTATCTTTTTGGGGTAGAAGTTGGGGTGCAAAATGCAGTAGGAGCGGAGCAATACGGTCTGTTTTATGCCATGTTCAACTTCACTTTTTTATTCAATGTACTGCTTGACTTGGGGATGAACAATTACCAAAAAATTAAAGTAGCTCAGCATGCCGAAATCGGGATGCAAAACATGACTACACTGCTTCCGCTAAAGTTGGTAATGAGTGGTGTTTACATGATCGTGACCATCATTGCCGCGCTCATTATCGGTTTTGAGGCAGAATATTGGTTTTTCATCGGTTGGATCATGGTCAACCAAATATTGTCAACGTATTTATTGCTGCTCAGGGCAAATTTAGCTGGTTTACAGCTTTTTGTGCGCGATAGCATTCTCAGTATTGCCGATCGATTGATTCTAACCTTGGGTGTTGGTTACTTGCTGATTTTTGGAACGGAAGATTTTAAGATTGAAACATTTGTCTTGTTTCAAACAGCTTCTTATGTAATAGCCATACTTTTTGCTTTAGGCCTTCTGCCTTCGGGTAGTCGATTTTTTAAGTTCAATTTTTCGGTGAGAGAAGCGCGCTCTATGGTTCGCAAAACTTGGCCATTTGCGTTGTTGATTTTATTGATGACGGCCTATCATAAACTGGACGGAATTATGATTGAAAGGCTTTCGCCAAATGGACTGCTTGAAGCGGGGATTTACGCACAGGCTTTCAGGATTTTAGATGCTGGAAACAACTTTGCGTTTTTGTATGCTGGTTTGTTGCTGCCCATGTTTGCCAAGTTGTTTGTAGACGATTTTGATTCCATTAAATCATTGGTAGATCAAGCAGCGCGATTACTCATTATTCCAGCAGGAATCGCCCTGATTTTAATTCTTTTTTATGGCAATTGGTTTATGAAACTCCTTTATGTGGAACATGCGCTAGAAGCATCGCTTTCGCTAAAATGGCTGATGGGGTCGTTTGTGTGGATGGCGGTAAGCTACGTGTATGGAACGCTCATCACTGCTTCAGAAAAAATGACCACGCTTAACTGGATTGCTTTTGCTACCGTGATTTTGAACGTGGTTTTAAATTGGATTTATATACCCCAACTTGGGGCGCAAGGTGCGGCCATGGCAAGCTTGATCAGTTGAGGATTTATGGCGCTATCGCAATTTGTTTTGTGTCTG
>CAZWXC010000206.1:0-5329 GCA_964637935.1 uncultured Flavobacteriales bacterium
TTTCGGTGGACAGGAAAGTGCTTCGAAACCGCCACAAGCCATATGCAAAACGTTGCAAACACTTGAAACAATGAACTTTCGAAAATTGATCATAATAATAACCACTCTGTTAACCTTCCAAATTGGATTTGGACAGCGTGAAGGCTGTATTGATTACACTATCGACTTTGAAGACAGTTACTGCATTGATCAGTTGATAATTGACACTATATCAGACACCAACAACTTGTGGCAAATTGCACATCCGCAGAAAACAATCTTGAATTCGCCAAAAAATGGCAATTACGTAATCATAACTGATTCAGCTCTAGTCTACCCTACTTATGACACCTCCATTTTTGTGGTTAAAAACCCGGCAGGAGGAGGTTTCGTTTGGCCACACACTGCAGGTCTACACGGATATTATTGGGTAAACTCGGACTCTTTAAACGACTATGGCACAATAGAATTCTCCCCTGACAATGGAAATACATGGATCAATCTAATCAATGATTCCGTTTACAATGACAACTATTATTGGTCGGGAGAAATACCAACGTTGACAGGAAACTCTAACGGATGGAAAAAATTCGATGTTAGCCTTTCAGAACTAGGCTATATTTTCAATACAGAGTACACAGATACGATTCAGTATCGATTCACATTCGTGAGCGATAGCATCCAAGATTCGTTAGGGGGATTAATGTTTGACCAATTGTACTTTGAAGATTGGGTTGAAGGAATAAATGACTTGAACTCAAGTTTATTTAACGTTGATATTGCACCCAATCCCGCACGAGAATTTATTCGAATTTCAAGCCCAGAAAACTCGCCTTCTTTTACTCAATATCAAATTTTCAATTTACAAGGCAGTCTAGTTAAAAGCGCAGAATTTAATAACACAAAGTCTATAGAACTATCAATTACCGAACTGAATTGCGGAATACACTTACTCAAGCTAACTGACAGAGAATCAGGATTGAATTACCGAGAACTGTTCATTGTAAACTAAAAAACGTTTGCCAACAAAAGTAGCTGATTCACAACCCTCCCTTTCTTCCAAAAACGACTTCATATTAAGCCTCACGCACCAACGTTTTGATTTGCCCGATTCTATCATGTCTTGGACTTGTCTTTTTGTGATCATGAAGAATGGAATCTATTACAAGATTAAAAAAAGCTAATCACGCTATCAAAAGCAGATACGGTGCTGCTGGATTGGGATTTTAGAAGGAGAAAATATTATTCAAGGTTTTCAATTCATTATTGCATCCTCAAAACCACTTCAAAAATCTGCAGCAACTGAACACAGTGTTTGTTAACACGTTTTCATAGACCAATCAAAAACTAATCACCAATTTTGAACTATGAAAATAGAACAGATCTACACGGGCTGTTTAGCCCAAGGAGCATATTATATCACTAGTAATGGCGAAGCAGCAATCATTGATCCACTGCGTGAAGTGCAGCCTTACCTCGATCGCGCCAAAAACGATGGCGTTGAAATCAAATACATTTTCGAAACGCATTTTCATGCAGACTTTGTTTCGGGTCACGTAGACTTGAGTAAAAAAACAGGTGCGGCCATTATTTATGGTCCCAATGCGAATCCTGAATTTGAAGCTATCATAGCTACTGACAATCAAGTGTTTCAATTGGGCGATGTAACAATCACCGTTTTGCATACACCAGGCCACACACTAGAAAGTTCGGTGTATCTACTCAAAGATGAAACGGGCAAAGAAGTAGCCATTTTCTCTGGCGACACTTTGTTTTTAGGCGATGTAGGCCGTCCAGATTTGGCGCAAAAAGCTGCTACGATGACTCAAGAAGATTTAGCTGGAATGCTTTATGACAGCTTAATGAACAAGATCATGCCACTACCCGATCACATTACAGTGTATCCAGCACATGGTGCCGGCAGCGCGTGTGGCAAAAACATGATGAAGGAAACGGAAGACACGCTTGGCAATCAGAAAAAGATGAACTACGCGCTAAATCAACCGAACAAAGAGGCTTTTGTAGATGCAGTTACGGAAGGTTTATTGCCTCCTCCAGCCTATTTCCCGCTTAATGTAGCCATGAACAAAAAAGGTTATGCCAGTTTTGATGATGTAATGAGAAATGGCATGAAGGCGCTGTCTGCCAACGAATTTGAAGTTGCAGCCGAAACTTCTGGCGCGTTGATTTTAGATACACGTGGTGCGGCCGAGTTTCACAAGGCATTTGTTCCGCAATCCGTAAACATCGGCTTGGCAGGAGATTTTGCACCTTGGGTAGGCGCTATGATTGCTGATGTAGCTCAGCCTATTTTATTGATTACCGATCTTGGAAAAGAGGAAGAAACAATCACACGATTGAGTCGCGTGGGTTTTGACAACGTACTTGGTCACCTTGCGGGCGGATTCGAAACTTGGAAAGCAAGTGGAAAAGAAACAGACAACATTGAGCGCATTGACGCAGCTGCGTTTGCTAGCAAAGCAAATACTGAAACCGATTTAATTGTTGATGTTCGCAAAGAGACAGAATTCAGCACACTGCACGTGAAAAATGCGGAAAACATGCCACTTTCTGACCTTAACAATTGGATCAAAGACCTACAACCAGAGCAGCACTTCTTTTTGCATTGTGCAGGCGGTTATCGCAGCATGATTGCAGGTTCTATTTTGCAAGCGCGCGGCTACCGAAATTTCACAGAAATAGAAGGTGGTTTTGGTGCCATCAAGCAAACGGACATTGCTGTAACGGATAGAGTAAACTCGTTAAGCTAAACAGTAAACTGATAAAAAATGAAAAGTGGAAGTGTGAAAATGCTTCCACTTTTTTTGTGCTTACAAACGCAAATTAAAGGTGTAGACCTGAGCTTCACACCAAAGTGTGAATGGTCGAAGGATGTGCACCGGATGTATTGGAAAAAATAGCTATGTAGCCGCATCTTGCTTCGACCTTTCGCTTTCAACGAAGCTCGGCATGACGCTCAATCTTGGTTTTAAAAACCCTTACTCAATAATCCGCTTAATAATCCTTAAGCGGTGCGAATAGTCGTGCATTTCGTTGTTATAAATGCCTTGATGGTCTATTCTATCAATGCGCACACGACCACTTGCGTGAATGATGTAGTTGTCTTTCAACAAAATACCAACGTGAATAATCTTGCCTTCTTCGTTATCAAAAAAGGCTAAGTCTCCTGGCTCTGATTCTTCAATAAAACTTAAAGAACTGCCCAAAGCGGCTTGCTGATATGCATCACGCGGCAAATTGATACCAATGGTTTTATAGCAAATTTGAACCAAACCACTGCAATCGATACCAAATGGATGTCGGCCACCCCACAAGTATGGCGTGTTGAGATAAACCAAGGCTTGCTGCACCAACGCATCGGTGTTTTTCTTTTCAGCCTTGAGCTGATGTTGACCCTCAAACTTGTAAACTTCTTTTTCGATTTTGAATTCGCCATTTTCCAAAAATGGAAGCGATGAACCCAACACAATCGGAATAATGGCATTGTTTGAAACCTGTTGCACCCAACCAGCCATTTCTAACGAAACGGGAATAAATTTTTGCTTATTGAGTCGCTCGGCAAACTTATCGTCAATGGCTTGATGCTGCTTTTTGTCAATCCAGCATTCGTATTTATCCAGTGCAGTTTTAATGCGAATCCACTTCTTGCGGGTTTCTTTTACCTCGTAGTGTTCACCAAAAAGTATCTGAGTCACTTGCTCAGCAGCATCAGACGGTTCTTTCCTGCCCGGGATAATACTCAATATGCTGATGCCGTATGATGCCATGTTTTAAAAACGCTCGCAATTTACTTTGAACCTATCACAGTGAATGTCGATTTCGTCACTTTTTTTAACGCTCGTATGTTGAGCATAAAAAAGAGGCTGACCTGTAACAGGAACAGCCTCTAAAAAAGGAAACAAAGTTAAGCACAGAAAACTATACTAACTCAATGATTATGGCCGAAGCTCCACCGCCACCATTACAAATGGCTGCTCCACCTATTTTGCCTCCGTGCTGCTTCAACACGTTGATTAATGTTACCACTACTCTACTGCCTGAGTTGCCCAGCGGGTGACCCAAAGACACTGCACCACCGTGCACATCTACTTTAGCAGCATCAAGTCCTAAAATCTTCATATTAGCCAAGCTTACCACAGAAAATGCTTCGTTGAATTCCCAGAAATCAACATCTTTTATATCTAATCCAGCTCTACCCAACGCAATTGGAACCGCCTTGCTTGGTGCTGTAGTAAACCATTCGCTGCTTTGCGCTGCATCTGCAAATGATTTGATTTTTGCCAATGGCTTCAAACCAAGTTCAGCTGCTTTTTCGGCACTCATAAGCACCAACGCAGAAGCACCATCATTAATGGTAGATGCGTTGGCAGCAGTGATGGTTCCGTCTTTTTCGAAAACAGCGCGCAACTGCGTCATTTTCTCAAAGTTCACAGCTTTGTATTCTTCGTCTTCAGCAAACATTTTTGGTTCGCCTTTACGCTGTGGCACAGCCACTGGCACTACTTCTTCGTTAAACCAACCGTTTTCCCATGCTTTGGCAGAACGCTTGTATGATTCAATCGCAAAATTGTCTTGATCCTCACGGCTAAAGTTGTGCTCTTTCGCGCAAAGCTCAGCGCAGTTGCCCATCAATTGATTGGTGTAAACGTCCATCAAACCATCATTTACAATGCCGTCTTTCATTTTAGCATCGCCATACTTGTGACCGTTTCTCATGCTCACGTAGTGTGGCGCATTGCTCATGCTTTCCATTCCACCAGCAATCACGATGTCGTTCATGCCTGTCATAATAGATTGAGCACCCAACATAATAGCCTTCATACCCGAAGCGCACACTTTGTTAATGGTAGTAGAAGGAACTTCGTTGCTCAAACCGCCTTTAAGCGCTGCCTGACGTGCAGGAGCTTGGCCTACACCAGCTTGAAGCACATTTCCCATAAAAACTTCTTGAACCGAATTTGGATCAATTCCCGCTTTTTCAACCGCAGCTTTGATAGCAACGGCACCCAAATCAGTAGCTGAAACTGAGCTTAAACTGCCCATAAAACTGCCCATTGGAGTGCGCACTGCCGAAACAATTACAACTTCTTTCATAATGTATATCTCTGTATTTCTATCTGAATTTCTATCGACTGCGAATGTAATTACTCTGCCTTCAAATGAAAAGCCAGCATTACAGCGGAGCATTAGAATATTACTTTCGCCAAAGTGAAATACTCTTGGAAAGATAAATTGAGAAATTATGGCGTTTTGCAACGCGCCTTGGCTTTTGCTTTTACAGCAATTGTCATTTACGTTTTCCTTCCAAAAGACATTTTGTTTAAGTATG
>CAZWXC010000207.1:0-5328 GCA_964637935.1 uncultured Flavobacteriales bacterium
TGGCAAGATGGTTCCACTAACAATCAATACTCAAGCAGCACCACACAGTTAGTAAGTGTTCAAATAACTGATCTAAACGGATGTACTTTTTCTGACCAAGTAAATGTAGAAGTGAAATCAGCACCAAATTTGAATCTTGGTAACGATCGCGTGTCTTGCAATGGCGAAACTGTGCTTTTACAACCACCGTTTCCTGCGAATCAATACTTATGGTCAACAGGTGCTACCACGGTAAGCATTCAAGTGAATACATCTGGCACCTATTGGCTAGAGATAACCAATGACGGTATTTGTTTTGCTCGAGATACAGTAAATGTGGAAACTGTTACTGCTCCGCTACTTGAACTAGGAAACGACACTTCGATTTGTGCAAATAACGCTTTAAAACTTTCCGCTTCTTCTTCAAATGCAGATCAATATAAGTGGTCTACCAGCGAGCAAGACTCTGTGATTTACGTGCTTGACTCTGGATTGTATTGGGTTCAAATAAAATTGGGTAATTGCTTTTTTTCAGATAGTATTTTGGTTGAACCAAAACCAGCTGCTTTACTGGATTTAGGTATGGATACAGCCATATGTCGTGGAGACAGTTTAGTTATTGGCTCCCAATTGCCAAATGCACAAAGCTATTTTTGGTCTGACAATTTTGAAGATTCTATACGCTACATTTCATCTCCAGGCAATTATTCGGTTTTGGTAACTTTTGAGAATGGCTGCCAAACCTTAGGCGAAATAGAAATTTCAGAAATCACTTGTGCCACCACGCTGATCATGCCAAACGTTTTTAGTCCAAATGAAGATGGTGTGAACGATTTATTTGAAGTCTATGAAAGCTCTGGGGTAAATTCAGCAGACATTAGAATTTTTAATCGTTGGGGAATGCGCGTTTACAAAGGCACGCTGGAAGAAACACCTTGGGACGGAACCATACACGGCTCAAATTGCCCTGCCGGAGTATATTTCTATTGGGTAGACTACGAGGATGTTTACGGTAAAAGCTTCACTGAAAAAGGATCAGTGACCTTGATTAGGTAATCTGCTTTAAAGATTTTACTTCAATGAAATCGCCACACTTTTTTTTTGAATTTACGCGCCTTTTAAGGCGGTTTTGAAATTATATGTTGGTTCAATAAATCCAAGCGAACCAATGCTGGCGTAAATGAGTCAAACAAATTCAAAACACAAAACATGAAAAAATTAATCGTATGCTTGGCCATAGGCCTTGCCTCAACTTCTATTGCCTCAGCTCAAAATACAGTAATGGTTGGCGGTGAAGCTATGTTCCCAACAAAAAACATTGTAGAGAACGCTGTTAACTCAAAAGATCACACCACTTTGGTAGCTGCGGTAAAAGCAGCTGGTTTGGTAGAAACACTTCAAAGCGCAGGTCCATTCACTGTGTTTGCTCCAGTAAACGATGCCTTTGAAAACCTACCTGAAGGAACGGTGGAAACTCTTTTAAAACCTGAGAACAAAGACAAATTGACTGCTGTACTTACTTATCACGTGGTAGCTGGTAAAATGAGCGCTGAAGACATCATGAAAGCTATTAAGGCTGGAAAAGGAAAAGCAACTATGAAAACAGTAAATGGAGCTACACTTACTGCTACCATGAACGGACCTATGAATGTGGTAATTACAGATGCATCTGGAAACGCTGCTCACATTAGTGTGTATGATGTAAATCAATCAAACGGTGTGATTCATGTGATTGACCGAGTATTACTCCCATAGTGATAAACGTTATTCCAAAAAAAGCGGTCATTGAGCCGCTTTTTTTTGTTTCTAATTATCCCTAGAAAAAGTGTTTTACTTCACTTTAAAACTCCATTCAATCCAAACCTTTGTCACTAAATCGCCCGCGGCATTTCTGCCTTCGCTGGTCAAGGTAATTTTTTGACCTTCTTTGGTTTCTATGGCTTGCGTTACTGCGTCATAAACTTCCTTACCCTGACCACACGTAAAGACAATTGTTTCAGTGGCTTTTTTATAGAATTCGCATCGTAAATCGGTGACCAACATCGACACTTTACCTCTACCTTCTATGGCCAACATAGCCAAAACACCTGTAGAAAACTCGGCCGCACCAGCTTGTGCAGCAAAGTAAATAGAGCGAAACGGGTTCTGTGTTTTCTTGGTAAACGGAATACTGACTTCGGCACGATAAACATCGAAATGATGGACACGAACTTTCCAATATAACAAGCTAGGCAAGCGCGACCAAAAATGCCATTTCAATTTCCAAGGCGTATTTATATCTCGGATTAATCGCTGCGCTTTTTCGTTAGGATGAACATTCGAATTCATTCTTTAAAAGTAAATCATGAATGGTTTTAAAAAACACTTACGAAAATGTGCTTGCTCTTAAATGCATTTGAATATGTTGCTGCAAAGCAATGTCAACCTTTGCCTGCTGAGCATAATTCAGCCAATTCCGTATCACATCCTTCATTTCATCAATAATGCGATCTGCTTTTTTAATAGAATTTGCCTTGGCGAGCACCATTAAATCAGCTTTGGAAATGTCTTTATGTTTTCCATTTATACTTAGCGTGTGCTGATTTACCCAAACGTTGTTGGGATCATAAGCAAAGCAAACATCATAAGCTGGTGCCAATTGCCAGCGGTCATTTTGCTTTAATCGAAACGAAAAATTCTTGGTATGATCATCATAATTGGTTGCCAACACATTAAACACCATTCTTCTGAACATTTGCTCCGCTTCAGAATATGTAAGCCTCAATAAGCGCATGGTTTGAAACAGCTGCTCGTAGCTGAATCCGAACAAATTATTGTAATCGAAATGCTGCAAGCCACACCATGTTTGAATATGATGTTTCATATTTCCTACATCACGATCAAATCTTTTCGTCATGAAATGCGCACGTTGGTTCTCTTCAAGTAATCTGCACTCCATCATTTCAATGCCGCAATCTTTCGCCATGAGGTAATAAGCATATTCAACACGACCAAAACCGTGGCTTGCACCAAATTGCGCACTACTCACTCCATCAAGCTTGATCAACCAATGCTCAAAACCGCTTGGCACACTGGTTTGACCAGAACGCACCTCGCCTGTTTTTGGGTTGTAAGCGATTACAGCTTTAGGCCGCGCACCGCCAGCCGAAGTGCCTATTTTCAAGATTTCGCGCATGGCTTCTTCATGATCTTGCAGCAAATTGGTGCTAAAATCTGCTTTGTTGCTCATCATTTTATGCGCCATTTCTACCAAGCTTTTGATGTCTACCGAAAAAGTCTGTTTCGCCTCTTTGTTTTTAGATGGCACAAACTCCAAAGCACCCATACCGCGAGCGCCAATAAAACAAAGTTGCTCCACAGGATTCATGCTATTTGCAGCACGTCCATTTTGCGAAAGCCAAACTTCAATCAATTGATTACCATACCGATCGGGCAGTGAATCAGCCAACAAACCAGGCAAACCTTTAAACGTAGCCACCTGTTCATCTTTCGCTTTTCGCAATTCAGGAAAACGGTGAATGCGATTGCCTTGATGAATGGGCATTTTTAGAGGTGACAAATCAATGTTTTTTGATAAAAACTTCTGATCAAATTGAAAACTCGCCAGCTGATTTGCTTCATCCCAGCGAACAGCACCAACCAATTGGCCCCAAATCCAAACTTCAGCAGCATCTACCATCCTAAATCATCATTTGGGTTTGGATCTTCTACCTTTCCGCTAGCGCGTTGACGCTTATTTTTCTGAAGCTTAGCATATTCGATAGGGCTAATTTCATTTTCAATGCGAAAAACATCCATCACATGAAGTAAATCGAGCACACGAAGCACCTGAATCAAACTATTAAGGTTGGTCTTTTCGCCACGCTCCATTAAACTGAGTGTAGATCTACTAATACCTGCACTTTTAGCCACTTCGCCTTGAGCGCGATTTTGCTGTAAACGATGGTGTTGCACAAAACGACCGATGGTTTTCATCAAGGAAACATCACTCATTGAAATCCAATCTATGTATGAATTACCAGTCATTAATGCTAAATTAAGATAATTATGCGCTTTATTTCATACAAAGCTATGCATTTTTCACAAGAAACAAAAGAATAATATGTATGATTTTTCATTCAATAATGATAAATAATGATGATTACGACTTATATTTCATACAAAACGCCCCGTAATCCAAAGAAAACAGTTCCAATTACAATCAAAATGTGAGGAAGCACACAAAAGGATTCCCCTCACACACCTACTTTCGAATCATGCGAATGATTACCCTTCTTTTCACGCTAGCTATTGCAAGCATTATTGGACAAGCATGTCAAAACAACTCTAATCCAGTTACTGCTACCGAACATCCTGGAAAAGCAAAATTTGATGCGTATTGCGGCTCGTGTCACAATAGCAGCGCAGCAGTTGCCCCACCAGCCATTGCCATTCAGAGGCATTATAAAATGAAACACAAAACGGAAGAAAATTTTGTGGCAGCTATTTCCGAATTTGTTTTGAACCCAAGCATCAAAAAAGCGATTCTAAAACCTGCGGTGAAAAAATTTGGATTAATGCCCGCCATGAGTTATTCAAAAGAAGACCTGACGCTAATTGCTGAGTACATCTATCAAAATACTTTTGAAAAACCCAATGATGACGAAACTGCTGTAGACGAACCAGAAAACGCAAGTTTGAAATTAGGGAGTGAGATAACCAAAAACACCAAACAGCTCCTTGGAAAAAACCTCATGAGTGCAATCAAAACGGAAGGTACCGTTGGTGCTTTAGCATTTTGCAACACACAAGCTATTCCACTCACTGACAGCATGATGAATAAATACGAAACGTTTATTCAACGCGTGAGCGATAAACCTAGAAATCCTAAAAACAGCGCCAACGAAGCTGAAATAGAAATGATAATTGCTTATCAAGAACAACTGAAAAACGGTTCAGCGCTAGCTCCTCAACTTTTAGAATCAAACGGCAAAAAATGGTTTTACAAACCGATTGTCACCAATCAAATGTGCCTTCAATGTCATGGTACAATTGATAAAAACATAAAGCCAGAAGTGCTTGCCGAAATAAAGACCCGCTATCCAGAAGATAGGGCAACCGGTTATGCCGAAAACCAAGTAAGAGGTATGTTTAAAGTGGAAATAAAAGAGTAAAAAGCCACATTATCTTTACAAAAAAAGATTTCATGCAATCACCTCTTGTTTCTGCAGCTTGGCTTAACGATCATTTGAATGATCCGCGGCTTATCATACTTGACGCCAGCACTAAAACCAACATTTCTGGAAAGAAATCAGAATATGATGATCTACAGATTTTAGGATCGAGGTATTTTGATTTGAAAAACAACTT
>CAZWXC010000208.1:0-5300 GCA_964637935.1 uncultured Flavobacteriales bacterium
TCCTAACTTTTTTCTACGTTCTTGGTTCAGATTTATGAAAAATCCTCCTGCTCCATTTGGCATAAGCGCAGCGTGAAACTTCAATGATCTTCCGATTTTACAAATCACTCTGCGATCCTTGTCAATATATGGTTCAGCGTCTTCTTTGGCTATATCTAAAACATAGTACCACAAATCGCCATCGAGCTTTTGTAATTGAGTCTGAATTTTCATGATTCAAAAATGATAAATGCATTCCAATCGTTCTCTTTTTGGGAAATCAAGTTTCTAATTGGGAAAATATTTACACAGATTATCGATATTAAATCGAACTAAAAAAACACAAATATTTGACAAACAAATAGTTAACACAATAAAGAATTGTTTGGAGCGGCAATTGAACTATTGAGGTAAATCAATTACAATATGAAAAAGCAAGGAATTAAAGTACTAGGAATTTTATTTACAGTAGTAATCGGTCTTACGTCATGTTCAAAATATGAAGAAAATCCGGCTATCAGTTTACAGACTAAAAAAGCTCGAATAGCAAATACTTGGGTAGTGGCTGAAGCATATAATGAAGGTAACGATGTTTCTTCTAACTATGATCAGTTTGAGCTTTACATGAGTAAAGATGGAGATGCTACGTTGCAGGCCGAATACTTTTTCAACGATATTAAAATCACCACCGAAACAGATGGAACGTGGAAGTTTGAAGATTCAAAAGAAACTCTAGCTCTTGACTATGAAAATGATGACGCTGATGCAACCTATCAAATTTTGAAACTTACTTCAAGCGAAATGTGGTTGCGTGCCGAAGGTGATGATTTAGAGCTTCGATTTGAATCGAAATAATAAGTAATCCAACTATTATCAACTAAAAAGGCGCCCCGTGAAATCGGTGGCGCCTTTATTTATGGTATTAAACACTTGGTAAATGTCAAATGACTATTTACCCTAACATCTTTTCAGTAAGATTCAAGTTTTTGCCTCTTTCATCTTTTATTCTCCAATACTTGCGAATAACGTCTGGCGTTTTCTTTACAAATAGCGCAGTATACTCAGCAAATTTCTCAAGGATTAAACCATTTACAAATGGATTTCCAACTATACCAGTGAAGGTTGTTAACATTTTCTTATCGTCAAAATCCTTATTGGCTTTGAAATCCTTCATTGTATTGCTTTTGAATGCTGCAAAGCGCACTGGAGCAAAATGATTTTCGCCATTTACTTTATAAACGATTATAGCATCTTCAGTTGTCACCAAATTCACGGCAAAATCTTTCTCGTCTTTCTTACTGCTTGTCATCAAGGCTTCAAAAGCAACTAGATTGTCAACAATGTCAGCTCTTTTCTTAACTAAATTCATGCGTTCTACGTGATCTTAATATGCAGCTAACATAATATATAATGTCATAATAGGACTTACATGCTTCTTAATTGTTCTTAACCTTCAATTGTTAAACAAGAGCGGTAATCAACAAGTGGAAAAACTAGTGTTAAAAACTGAGAAATACTGGTTCAATAAAATACGCAAATAACTCTTTTATAGCAGTTTAAATGAAAATTAGAATATTATTATACGTTTGAAAAGAATCCCATTAGTGTCTGAAATTTGATCGACTTGATAAAGTAATAAACATTTTATCTTCGCCATCTCGCATATGAAAATAGCCACTGCAACCCTTCTTTTATTCCTATCGGTGCAGTGCGTGCAGGTTTTTGCGAACAATCCTCTTTATTACTTTCCTCCCGAAACAGAATTGACTGCAGCCAAAGTTTTTGGGGAATTTGACAATGTAAGAGTGCCAATTACCCGAATCGGCAACCTGATTTTGGTAGAAGCAAAAATTGGAAATCAAACAGGGTTCTTTGTTTTAGATACAGGTGCGCCCTATTTAGTATTGAACGAAACCTATTTTAGAGATTTGGTAGTTTCAAACCAAAGAACATACACCGATGTGAACGGACAAAGCCGATTGGCAAATGTTACCTATGTTCCGAAGCTTGAATTAAGATCGCTCTATTATAAAAACCTCAGAGCCGATTTGGCTAATCTGGCTTCTATAGAAAATAGCCGCGGAGTAAAAGTGCTTGGCTTGATGGGCATCAACCTATTTCTTGATCTTGAAATGCACATCAATATAAAGGAGCAAGTGCTTGAATTGCATAAAGTGGACAAGAAAGGTGTTCCAATTTTGCCGACTCTAGCATGCGAAAAGGCACTTAAAATGCCTTTTAGTCTAAAAAACAGAGTGATTTTGGTGGAAGCCAAATTAAAAAGTCAAACCTTGAAATTTTGCTTTGATAGTGCCGCAGAAGTCACAGCACTTTCAACTGGTTTGAGTGATGAGATCTACAGTTCTATTGTTTTCGAAAAGCAGATAGACTTAATTGGGAGCTCTGGTGCCACAAACCGGGTACTTTACGGAAGGCTCAACGGACTTGAGATTGGCGTGCCTATAAATGGTTGCAATGCTATCATTACCGATTTAGGCGAACTGGGCAAAGCTTACGGCACTGCACTTGACGGAATGATTGGCTATGACTTGCTTAAACAAGGCGTTGTCATCCTTAATTTTAAAACAGAAACATTTACCTTTTGTCCTAATACATGAAATTGAGAAAATTCATATTGACTTTGTGCTTGTTGCTTGTTGCTTTTGCAAGCAAAGGACAAGACTACAAGCTCAAAATGTTCGTCAAAAATGGCATTGCACACATGCAAATCAATAATGCAAGTGACACCAAATTGGTTGATAGTGTGCTGGTTTCGTGCGGTTTTGATAAGATCGATATTTATGCTGGCTCCATAAATCTTAAGAGCAAACTCAACTGGACCATTTCTTCTTGGGAAAACAATTCCATTGAGTTGACAAAACCACTTGCAGCTTTTAATGGCTCGCTTGACTCAGAAACCTCTTTGCTTTTGAAGGTTTTGAAAACAAGTCCTGAATACGCCCAAAGCACGCGTGCATTCGGTTTTAATGAGAAAAATATATTTCATATCAGAACTTTGAATAATGGATTGACGCGGTTTGAACTGCGAGGCTTTACCGAATCAAAAGATGTTTTCTTGTCAGGAAGCTTTGTCAATTGGAGTACGCTCAAATTGCCTATGGAAAAGAGCAGTACCGGTTGGCAAGTAGACATTGACTTACCTTTTGGTGTGCACACCTACAAATTCATTGTTGATGGAAACTGGATTACAGATCCCAATAACTCGCAAACAGAACACGACAACTATGGACACGTAAACTCGGTGTATGTGCGACCTAATCATACCTTCAAACTTGCTGGAAATGAACGTGCTAGAAAAGTATTGTTAGCGGCAAGCTTTACCGATTGGGATAATCATCCAGCTAAAATGAAAAAGACGCTAGTAGGATGGGAACTTGAAGTATACCTCGCAAATGGCACTTATCCATACAAGTTTATTGTGGATGGAAATTGGACAACCGATCCATCAAATCCTGATAAGAGAAGAGATGCAGAAAGTAACGACAACTCCTTTTTATCGATTGGTGACCCAGTGCTTTTCAGGCTTTCTGAGCAAGAAAAAGCGAGTCATGCAGTATTGACTGGTAGCTTCAATAATTGGAATGAAGGAGAGCTCGTGATGGAAAAAAATCGCAATGCTTGGGAAATACAATATGTGCTTTCGCCCGGAAATTATGAGTATAAATACATAGTAGATGGCCGTTGGTATTTACCAAAAAATTGTGAGATAACTTCTGGTGAAAATGAAGAAACCAACTGCGTTTTAGCGCTTGAGCCCAACAAAACATTCCGTCTGGATGGTTATGAATCTGCGAGCGATGTCCGCATTTCGGGGTCGTTTAATAATTGGGCAAATCCAGGTTATACTTTGAAAAAAGTAGAAGGTGGATGGGAAATAAAACTGCATCTCGATCCAGGAAAATATCCCTACCAATTTGTAGTGGATGGCCAATGGACGCCCGATCCGAAAAATCCACAATTTGAAATCAATGAATACGGTGGAAAAAACTCCATCGTATGGTTTGGGCTGTAGAGTTAAATCTGCCATAACGCGGGCTTAACAAGGCAAAGCTAGGTTCGCAACATGAAAAAAGCACTTTTTGTTGCCGCGTTATTAACGTGTCTTGCTCTGGTTATTCTTCAGTGTAACAATCAGCCTACCGCAACAGACTCACCTACTGGCAAAGAGCTGGCTCAAGCCATGTGCTCGTCTTGTCACAAATTTCCACAGCCCGATTTGCTGGATAGGAAAAGTTGGGAAATGTTTGTGTTGCCAAGAATGGGATATTTTCTTGGCCATTACGATGCGGAAAATACACGCGATAAACTCATTGAAGATGGTCCAGCCGAAAGCCATGTATTGGCTCGAAATATTTTCCCTGAATCTAAACTAATCGACAGTATATCTTGGGAAAAGATCAAGTCATTTTACTTGGAAAACAGCCCCGTAGCATTGCCAAAAGCAAAGCAATTACCCATTGCTAAATCAAATGAAACTTTCACTCCTATTCGCCCGGCTTATCAATTGAATCCACCAAGCGTTACCGCTCTATATGCCAATGAAAACAACTTGATGATTGGCGATGCATTTACAGGAGCTGTTCATCTTTTTAATAAGCAACTTCAGTTTTTGGGTGCTGCAAAAACCAATGAATCACCTGTTTGGATTTCAGAAAATGAAAATGCATTTCTCGTAACTGTTATGGGGAGTTTTTCGCCAACAGACGCGCCAAGCGGAGCACTCATTTCTATTCCCAAAAACACTAAAGAAAAAACATCCGTTCTGATTAGCAATCTGCAACGCCCAGTGCATCACGCTGCTGCAGATTTTGACAATGATGGAAACACTGATTTTGTGATTTGTGAATTCGCCAAATGGACAGGAAGCTTAAGCTGGTATAAAAACTTGGGAGACAACAAATTTGAAAAACGTGTGATCAGAAACGCACCTGGAAGCATGAAAGCTTACCCAACCGATTGGAATGGTGACGGACATACTGACATCATTGCTCTTTTTGGACAAGGAAACGAAGGCATTTGGGCTTTTATTAATGATGGAAACGGAAATTTCACGGAACAAACGATCAAGCACCTTCCGCCCTCTTGTGGCTCTAGCTTTTTGAAGCTTCAAGATTTAAACTCTGATGGAAAACTAGACTTGGTTTACTGTGCAGGAGATAATGCCGATTTTGGTCCGATCATCAAGCCTTATCATGGTATTTACCTTTGGTTTAACGATGGCGAGAATCATTTCAACGATTCCATTTTCTTATCGCTAAATGGCGCTTACTCGGCCATTCTTCGAGATTTTGACCAAGATG
>CAZWXC010000209.1:0-5299 GCA_964637935.1 uncultured Flavobacteriales bacterium
ACTAGAAACGAATATCAAAACAGGTGGGATATGTTGAATTGCGAAGCTGCTCGTGGTTTGTTAAAGTATCACCAAACCACCAATCCTTTTCATACACTACCCACATCAAACAACTTTGACGCGGTTTATTCGGAAGCACCAATTCGAGACAATTTGATGGATGAGATGTTTGCAATGAATGCAACTGGTTATCCTTTACTGTGTAAAAAATTCGCAATATCTAGAGGCCTGCTAACTGGCGAACGTTTAACAAATGCAATAGATGAAGAGGCAATACCTGGTCAAGCATACCTCAGAGGCGATGGACAACTTGTGGCCAGAGTGCTCTGGATGGATCTTGAGCTTATGAGTGTTGACCTGAACCTCTCTTCACTAGATGGCACTTCAAATGATTTCTTTCACTTCGAAAAAGGCCTGAGGTTTTGGAAGTTGGTCTTCCCTACATTGGAGCTTACGGTAGGTTGGTGTCCATTTTGCTATAAAATCCGAATTCCGAATGGCTTACCAAGTTTTCAAATGGACTATGTTTTGGATAGAGAACATAGAAGGTTTTCCACTACAACACAGCCTTGGGATGTAATGCCTGGCGGCTACTATAATATTCTAGGCTTTCAAAACGGATTACAAAACGCAATTAATAATGGATTCAATATAGAAGGAGCAGAGATGACTGGTAATGGCTTCGAAGTAGTAGCCGATGATTTTGATGCTGCTTGGGGTGTGAATGTAGATTTGATCATGGAGCTAGATAAATTCAATTTTATCCCCATTCAAAGTGCCTTGGATTATCAAATTCCTGGCCAGCCAGATCCATTAGAAAGAGACATCTACAATGAAAACATCAATCTTAAACTATCCAGAACTCCATTTGACGTGATTACGGGAGAAATCAATGGATTGGGAGGGTATCCTCAAGTGGAAGTTAGAAGTGCTTATGAACGCAATAGATATCTATACCCTTCTCATAACCAAGATCATCTTGGTAACTTGAGAAATCATAGACGTAATGATTTTTTAACCAACAGTACCCTTGGTTCGTTTACGAATCCGTTATATGCCTTCTACCTAAACCGTGAAATAGGTGATGAAGAGCTGCTGTTAGAGAATTACCGCTTTCCAGAAACTTCCTTGTTCGAGGCAGAGTACAGAATATTTGCAGGTACGCAATTGAATCCCTACTATGAATACCCTAATATGCCAGCACAAGAGGTGTTTGTTCCTTATAATGGGGGCTCTCTTCCAATCGATAATACAGGTGGGTATACCCTTAATAATAATGGAGTTTTCAGTAAAGAAGAAACCTTTGAGGCAGTAGGTGGCTTGGCCATATTAAAAGCAGAAGATATTATTGACGACAATGTAAACGGAGGAATGAACGGCCCAAGCATTCACCTTTTGCAACCTCAGTTCGTCTGTGTATTAGACTTTTGGTGCTTCCCGGATGACACTTGCACGAATAAAAGAGGGGCGCTTGATTCTATCAACATTCAAAATCAGATAGAGTATGTTGAGCCTACCGTGTTTCCAAATCCTGTGTTGAGCGGACATTCCATTGAAATAAATACACATAGGCAATATTACAATCATATCAGTATGGTAGACATCAATGGTAGAGAAGTGTTCAGTAAAAAGCTAGAAGCCGCTTACCAACAGATGTCTATTGATTTAGGCACGTTAAATATTCCTTCAGGGATGTACCTTCTTAAATTGGTTCACCCAAATGAAACAACTTATTCAACCCTTAAATTAATAGTACAATGATTCGTAAAATAGTATTTAGCGCCATTTCACTTTTAGCTGTGCTGGTTTTGACAAATTGTTGGGGTACAGATGTAGAAGATAAAGACAAACCTGTTTATACTTGGGAAGGCCGTCTTTTCGGAAGTCCTAGTGAAACTGCTTGGGCCCATAAAGAAGTGTATCTTATAGCTTATAAGCAGGAGTTGATACAATATGTCTACGACACACTAGACATGACTGTAACGGACGAGAATGGTTACTTCAAAATGGAATACAAAGAGTTGAATCAAGCAGTGGGTAAGTACAATGAAGATGGATCTAATGGAGGAGGTTTGGGCTACGTGGCCTTGAGTATCGCTGGCCCAGACGTACTACTAGCTGCATTTAATGTGGATGTTAAAAGAGATTTCTGTTTGAATCAACGAACATTTTTGAATATGGAGTTTATTCTAGATGATACTTTATCAGTCTTAGATTCAATTTTTATAAGAATGGGACAATATCGAGGAAACATTGAAAATGTTCATCATTTAGGAGATGAATATTATGCTATTACAGGGCCTTTATACCCAAATCAGAATTTGTTATTCGAACTCTCATTTTATAGCAATTTCGCATTTTATCCTACTTTGAATTATATTGAATGGGGTAGACAATTGAATGAATTTAGAGACACTTCTTTTGAAGTCAGAGAATGGCCTTATGTAGATTCAATTACCCTTGACTTTAGACATTAATTCATGAGAACGTGGGTAAGTATATCTCCAAATCAATACACGGAGGAGTTCGATTCTGTCTACCCTTAAAATAATAGTACAATGATTCGCAAAATAGTATTTAGCGCCATTTCACTTTTAGCTGTGCTGGTGTTGGCAAATTGCTGGGGTACAGATGTAGAAGATCGCGATAAACCCGTTTATACTTGGGAAGGTCGTCTTTTCGGAAGTCCTAGTGAGACAGCCTGGGCAAATAAAGAAGTTTATTTAGTAGTTTACAGACAGAAGCTGATTCAAATGATTAGGGATACATTAGATATAACAGTAACGGACGAGAATGGTTACTTTAAAATGGAATATGAAGAATTGAATCTTGCTGAGGGCTCTTATAAAGAAGATGGTTCTGTTGGCCGAGGATTAGGTTTCGTTGAATTAAGAATTGCAGGCCCTTCTGTATTAGAAGCAGCGTATGACGTAGATGTTAAGCGCGATTTCTGCTTGAATCAGAACTCTGTACTTCTTACAGAAGTATTGTTAAATGAGGATTTGAGTTTTCAAGATTCCGTTTACATACAGTTATTTCAAGCGGTTGACTTGCCTACGAATGTTCATGACATTGGGAACGGACAATATGCAATTGTAGGCCCTATGAGTTCTGGTGAAAGAATAGAATTTAGGTTGTCAATGGGGAGCAACTTTGCTTTTCTGCCATCAAAAACAAAGGTTAAATGGGGGTATGAGCTGAACAATTTAAAGGATACAATAATTGAAGTCAGAGAATGGCCTAAAATTGATTCCCTAACCTTGGAGTTTTAGCTTGCACAATGATTCGCAACGTAATTTATAGTATTATATCACTTGTTGCCATTCTAGTTTTGGGTAACTGCAAAGGCACGGATGTAGAAGATAAAGACAAACCTGTTTATACTTGGGAAGGTCGGCTGTTTGGTAGTCCTAGTGAAACTGCTTGGGCAAATAAAGAAGTGTTTCTTATTGCTTACAAGCAGGAGTTGATACAATATGTCTACGACACACTAGACATGACGGTAACGGACGAGAATGGTTACTTTAAAATGGAATACAAAGAGTTGAATCAAGCAGTGGGTAAGTACAATGAAGATGGATCTAATGGAGGAGGTTTGGGGTACGTGGCCTTGAGCATTGCTGGGCCAGATGTGCTGCAAGCTGCCTTTAATGTAGATGTTAAAAGGGATTTTTGTCTGAATCAGCGGACATTTTTACAGATTACTTTTTTATTGGAGGATACAATTCATTCTGATGATTCACTTTTTATGAGAATGGGAAATTATGCATCTAACTTTACTAACATTCACGATCTTGGCGATTATAACTACGCAATAACTGGTCCTTTATATCCGAACGGAAAACTGATGTTGGAATTTAATAGATCCAGCAACTTCACCTTTTTACCTAAATCTTTCGATATCAAATATGGAAGAAACCTTGAAATGATGGAAGAGAAATTGTTCGAAGTCAGAGAATGGCCATATATAGATTCAATTGCTTTGAAATTTTAAACTTAAGGAATATGATAAGAGTAATTTTTTCAGTTGTCTTAGCTTGTGTAACTATTGGCCTTTCAAGTTGTTCAAAACAACAAGCGCGGAAAACTCTTGTAGGTATGTGGAGCGTTGAGTATTACGATGTAAGGGTAAGCGATCCTTGCCTTGATGACTCAGGGCCGTTTGTTGGTGCTTCTCGAAGTTATGGAAATGCAGTATTTGAGAAAGATCAGTTTACTCTAAACTTTAAATTAGATGATGATAATAGTTCCGTTTGTATTCCTGAATTCAATTTTTCTGGAGATTGGAAAGTAACGGGGCATGAAAGAGAATTTTTAATTGAACATGCTTATAAAGTGGAACTGGACGGAAATGAATGGGATCTAATTTTTGAAGACCAAGAAAGATCTCATGTTAAAGCTAATCAAGAGCAGGACATTATATCGCTTTCTACCAGTTTTTCAAATGGTGACATGGTCTATCTCCAACTAATTCGAGAGTCGAAATAACAAGAAAGATTACGATACAGAAAATAAACTATTTAGCTCGGTGTGAAGTATATTAAAAACAGCATGTTCAATCCAATTACTTAATCGCTCCAACTATCGGCTGATGATTTGATGCATCTGGAAAAGCAATATTGCTAATGATAGAAATAGTAGGCGCTATTTGTGTGATGTCTACTTCATTCAATTCTACTCCTTGATTTACTCCAAAACCAAAGAAAAACAGTGGAACGTGTGTGTCATAAGCGTAAGAGCTTCCGTGCGTAGTTCCTTGATGGCTATAGCTCATCCAGCCGGGTAAATACTGTATAGCAGCGTCTCCAGATCGCAATGGATTCCAACCATTTTGCGCCAACTTACTGAAATTGTCTTGTGGCAATGGATGTTGCAATTGCTCGGTAGTCAACACATTAGAAACTCCTTTAAAACGCATGGCAAAACGAATCAATGTTTCGTCCATCGATTGTCTGCTGATGTTTTTTTCACGCATCAAGTCATGGTTGTAAAACACTTGCTGATTGCTATAACTCTCCATTAAATTTTCAACGCCAAATGCCGTGCTAAAGGCATTTTTCAATCCTTCTACAAAAGCTTTTGTTTCGAAATAATCTGCTGGAATTTGATGGTCTTTTAAATATTGAGGTACTTGTGCTCCAGCATGATCGGCTGTTAAAAACAAGACATAGTTGCCAGCACCAACGCGCTGGTCAAGCGCTTCCAAAAGCTGCTCAATCTCTAAATCAAGGCGCAAATACGTGTCCTCAATTTCAATGGATTGTGGTCCGTAAGAGTGACCAATAATATCAGTTGAAGA
>CAZWXC010000210.1:0-5266 GCA_964637935.1 uncultured Flavobacteriales bacterium
TCTAATGATTCGTCAGAGTATGGAATCTTCAATTTCATGCCAGCTTTCAAACCCAATTTAATGTCTGGATTTGACTTAACTATTTCTGAAATTTCGCAATAATAAGCTGCAGAAATAGCTTCAATCTCTTGCCCATCAAGCACTTCATGGATATAATATGCACCACCATCTAACAGATTAATGGTAGGATTTACATTAGAAATGCTTTGTGCAAAAGAGCCTTGACAAACAAGACAAATCGCAAAAGCAAAAAACATTAAGGGGAGCATGTTCTTAGCCATGCTTCGAATTTATTTCTTTTCTGTGAGGTGATCGTTAGCAATCAATGTTTGTAGTTGAATTGATGCTTGGTGAATCTCTTTCCAAATGCCTTTTACGAGTGTCGCGTCAAGATTGTGAAGCGCTGCGTATTCGGTTCTATCACGCATTATTTCTGTCCAGCGCTCTACCTGAAAAACCGTAACCCCATGATCAGCTTTGTACTCACCAATTTGCTGCACGATGTCTAATCTCTTCTTCAAATTCTCAATCAAATGGTGATCAATTTCATCAATCATTTTTCGCAACTGCGCCAATTGATCCAGTGTAACTTGATCTTCGAAATGCTTTTGTTTGATTTCTAAACCATCCAAAAATTGGTTAAACTGATCTAAGAAAATCTGCTGCTTTGGATCACTCAAAGCCACATCAGGATTTGGATGCGTTTCTATCATCAAACCATCAAAACCTAAGTCGAGCGCTTTTTGCGAAATCTGGTGCAGGAGCGCTCGTTTTCCACCGATATGGCTCGGATCTACGATGATATCGAGGTTAGGAAATTTTGTTTTCAACTCAATTGGAATTTCCCATTGAGGAGAATTGCGATAAATAGGATCGTTGTACGTATTGAATCCACGATGAACCGCGGCTATTTTATGAATGCCCGCTTTTATCAAGCGTTCCATGGCGCCAATCCACAATTGTAAATCAGGATTAATGGGGTTTTTCACAAACACGGGAATGTCTTTTCCTTGCAAAGCATCAGCAATTTCTTGCACCGAAAATGGATTGACTGTTGTTCTGGCGCCAATCCACAAATACTCGATTCCCGCATCTAAAGCGGCTTGCACGTGCTCGGCTTTGGCCACTTCTATGGTGAACTTTACACCAAATTGTTCTTGGGCTTTTGTTAACCAAGGCAAAGCTTTTACGCCCATGCCTTCAAACGAATTTGGCCTTGTGCGGGGTTTCCAAATACCTGCTCTTATCAGCTGCACTTTTTCGCTTTGCGCGAAATATTCAGCCACTTGCATTATTTGAGCTTCGCTTTCAGCGCTGCACGGACCGGCTATTACCACAGGCTTCTGTGCCTTTGGCAGCCATTCAGCCATGGGTATAAGATTCAGTGTTTCGGTATTCACGCTCTTGAAACAAATTTCGCAGGTCGAAGTTCTGATTTAATCATCAGATTTCACCAAATCTTCCAACGAAATTTCAAGTGCCTCACAAATTCTGACCATTGTTCTGAGTGTAGGATTAGCCTGACCAGACTCTAACTTTGCAATTTTGGCTTGTTCGATATTAGAAAGAGCTGCCAAGTCTACTTGACTAAGGTCTTTACCTAAACGAAAGCGCTTTATATTTTCTCCTAATAATATTGAAACCCGCTGAAATAGCATGAATCAATAGTGGAGTTAGTAACACAAATTTAATATGCCATATAAAACATATTTGATGATATTTGATGATATTTGATGAATAACCAATAAACTAAATGCCATGAAAAAGTTGTTTTCAACCTTACTCATTACCCTTTGTTATTTATTAACAGTAGCTCAAATTGACACAACAAAACTTGACAGCTTGGCAATTGACTCATTAGTAAGTTCTTATATAAATTCAATTAACCCATCTGGGTCTATTAAATTTCGAAATAACACGCTTAGACAAGGTGAAATATTCAACACTTTAAAATCCTATCTGGTCAATCAGAATCATTCATTTCAGCTTAAAGAATCCCATGATGATAAAATTGTATTTAATACTCATAGCACTTATCAACAGTACTTTAAAAATATACCGATTGATGGGGCAGAAGTTGTAGAACACTCTAAAAATGGATTTGTCTATAGAATTGGTGGGAAAATTGCTGAATTCGATAAAAATATTGAGGGACATATTTCAAAAGAAGAAGCTATTCAATTTCTCGACTATCAAAATCAGTTATGGAATGGTAATGAAAAATGGGCTTGGAATGATGAAGACTGGGAAACTTCTTTGAAAGAGAATTCCAATAATCCTGACACCTCGTATTTTCCTTTTGTAAATGGTTACCTTACCTGGGCTACTTACAACTATACCACGCTAGACTTCATTATTCCAGAATCTAATATTAGATTGGCTTGGCGTTTTGAGGTATTTTGTCTCGAACCACACTTTCTGGTTGCCTATTATGTTGATGCCTTTACAGGAGAAGTGTTTCAGAGTCGAAGTCTAATAATCGAAGATGGCCCGGCAGATAACATAGTTTACGGGCAGGTTACAATCAATACATTGAGTCGAAGTTGGCCACATAATGATCATATCTTATATGCCGGTTCGGGGGGATTAAAAGTCCACACCAAGGCCTATTATGGCAATAAAAATCCCGTTACCCATCCTGAGGGACAAGCATTCTTTTGGGCGCCAGAGGTAAAAGATGAAGACGATAATTGGGGAAGCGATGAGCAGGAATTAACCACAACCCATTGGTTTGGCGAAAGGGCTTGGATTTACTTTCAAGAGGTGCATGACCATTCAGGCATGAAAGGAAATGGAAATAAAAGACTTGAAATAAGAGCTAATGGACCTAAAGATCCAACAAAAACATCTTATAACACATCTTCAGATATTATTACTATATCAAGAAAAACAAATGGAAGCTCAAGGTCTACTCTTGATATTGTAGCACATGAATATGCTCATGGTGTAGTAAGACACTCTGCAAATTTCGAGTATTACTATCAATCTGGTGCTCTTCATGAGGCTTTTGGTGATATTTTTGGCGTACTTGCTGAAAGATATAACGAAGCTCTATTATATCCTGATAGACCATTTGATTGGTTGTATGGGGAAGATGTTGAAGGGTTGTCGTTTGGCGTAAGAGACTTACAAAACCCCAAATTAACTGGCCACCACATAAAACCATTCGTGATTTGTGATTTTCAATCTGGACAGCCTGACACATATTTCGGACAATATTGGTATAATCCAGACGACTTCAGTGTAAGTGAAGAAGATCAATGTGATAAAGCAGGAGTACATATAAATAATGGTGTAATTAACAAGTGGTTCTATCTTCTAGTCGAAGGAGATCAACATAACGATATAAACGTATTAGGAATTGGGTTTCAAAAAGCAGAAGAGTTGATTTACTATACACTAATGAATAACTTAAAGAAAAAATCAAATTTTAAAGATATGCGCACAGAAACAATCGAGGCTGCTCAGGAGTTGTATGGAGAATGTTCCGTTATGGCTCAATGCGTATCAGATGCTTGGGACGCAGTGCAAGTCCCTGGGATATCTCTTAATTGTTTTCCGCAAGGAATTAATCAAGATCAATTACTAATTAATTTCGAGTTCAATGTATATCCGAATCCTGCAAGTGATCAATTCACGATACAATCACAAATTCCTCTTGATGGTCTAATTAAAATCATCGATCTTAGCGGCAGAACACTAGGTGTTTATCCAGTAAATAACTCTTACAACTTTTATATTGATGTAAATATTCCTTCAGGATACTACTCAATTCAATACCACACAGAATTTAACATGATTTCAAGACCGTTACTAATAGTTAAATGAAATTCATATTAATTATAGCTTTCACGACCTGCTTGATTAATGGCGTTTTCTCACAAAAAAAATATCTATTGAGAGTAAATTACTTTGGTTTTGAAGAATATGCGTTTAACACCAACATTCAATCAACGTTGAACCCGACATTTCTCGATTGTGGTTGTTATGAATCCCCGCGAATACAAAATACCAAGGGAACTTACGTTTGGTGCCCGAGACCTAAATCGATAGGAATTGACTTTGAAAAGAAGACTTTAAAAAGATTTGATTTTGGGCTTTCTATGGGATATTTTCTTGGAGGATCTCCCTACTTAGATGTGGCTGGCTCAAGCTTCAAAAACCGTCATGTCATTTTATCTTTAAACGGTATAAAACAATTTTACGAGAACCAATCCAACCTAATAACCATGAGTTGGATTGGTAAAACTTCATTCAGGGTAGGAAAAGATTACTACTGGCGACAATCCAATATCAATATTCCTGAATCAACTTATCCACTTCGAAAGCTAAGAGATTTTTCGATTAGTTTCGGAGTGAAAATAGACGCATATCTTCCACACAATTTTGTCTTTTCAGTTGAATCTTCTGTTACTCAATGGCTATTTCTCTATTCCAATATTCTAAGGTCTGGCCTATATCAATTTAAACCTTGGCATCAACTTGATCTTAGAATAGGCGTAGGTTATACTTTTGATAAAATATTAAAAAAAACACCTTCAGACTTCCATTAAACCTTCCCAAAAACAGTAAAGGCGCGGATTGCTCCGCGCCTTTTACTCAAAATAGCCAGTTAACCTTTCAAAATTATTGGCTAGGTTAAAAATAAGTAATGCTGCTGTTGCAGAAGTTATTACCCGTTATTTTTCTTTAACAAGTCTCTGATTTCACCCAACAGCACTTCTTCTTTTGATGGTGCTGGTGGTGCAGCTGGGGCGGCTTCTTCTTTTTTCTTGGTTGCATTCATGGCCTTGATCATCAAGAAAATAGCAAAAGCTACGATGATGAAATCTACGGTCATTTGAACAAAATTACCCCAATTGATGGTTACCGCTTCCACAGCCTCGCCAGCAGCGTTTACGGTAGCATCTTTAATGGTCAATTTCAAATCTTTGAAATCCATGCCACCCAACAAAATACCAAGTGGTGGCATCAAAATATCGTTTACGAATGAGGCAACAATCTTTCCGAAAGCTCCTCCAATGATAACACCCACGGCAAGGTCTACCACGTTGCCTCGCATAGCAAAGGCTTTGAATTCTTTTAGCATAAAATATAATTTAGTTAATAAAAATAACATAGAGCATAGGGGCACAGAGTTTTAATTATGAAAAGTAATGAAATATATATTAACATGGTGATGGTTGTGATGTCGGCGAAGAAGAAGCAGATGTAAATTATGAAGATTTTGCTGATAAACACCTTCGCGATGAATGTAAATATAATG
>CAZWXC010000211.1:0-5260 GCA_964637935.1 uncultured Flavobacteriales bacterium
CTGCTGATTCTTTGATTTGAAATGAATGAAAAAAACGCAAGGTAAATAAGTGCGTAAGCATCAAGCAGAAAGAGTTTGTTGTCGTTGGCCATGGTGTAAAATCTTTAAGGCCGAAAAATAGAAAAAGCCAGCTGACTGGCACGAGCAAAGTTTGAAAGGAAACAATAATCGTTGCTTTCGGATTTAATAAAGCGCAAGCAAGGAATTACACAAAGGAATCAGAGGGTTGACTTTCCTCAAATAAAATTGCCTTGCTACCGAAGGTCAAAAACTACCCACTGCAAACTGGGCACTACCAACCACCCACTCACAATAGCGCGTAGACGGCTGGTGATGAAAACGAAATGCTAATGGCGCCAACACTTTAATAAAAACCTAAATGATGGTTTAGTAACTGCGCTCGCGTTTGCCTTCGAAATAGTTGATGTAAGCCTTGTTGGCTACGCGGTTTCCGCCAGCTGTAGGATAATTGCCGCTGAAATACCAATCGCCTTTGTGGTCGGGGCAAGCAGCGTGTAAGCCATCGATGGTTTGGTAAATGATCTCGACTTCGGCATTGATGTCGCTTGGGCGCAGCAGCTCAGCGATTTTCTTCGAAATTTCGTCATCGGTAAACTGGTCGTAAATGCGCTTTACGTGGTTTACATTGGTAAGGCCACCGTTGGTTTCAAATTCCTTTTTACAAAGTTCATATACCTCTTTTAGAATGGTGTCTTTGCCACGCTCTTTAATGAGTGCAATGGCTGCTTGAAAGGCAATGAAATCTTGGAAAAGACTCATGTCGATACCATAACAATCGGGGAAACGGATTTGTGGTGCGGATGAAACAACCACGATTTTTTTTGGTCCAAGTCGGTCTAAAATTTTGAGAATGCTCTTTTTAAGCGTGGTTCCGCGAACGATAGAATCGTCAATCATTACCAAGTTATCTTTCCCGGTTTTTACGGTGCCGTAGGTAATGTCGTAAACGTGAGCTACCAAATCGTCACGGTCGCTGTCTTGTGTGATGAAGGTGCGCAACTTGGCATCCTTTATAGCCACTTTTTCTATGCGAACGCGCTCGTTTAAAATGCCGCGAAGCGTGTCTTTGTCGCTCGGGTCAAGGTTTTTGATTTGATCTAGTTTTCGCTCGTTGTGAAATTCTTCTAAGCCTTTGATCATGCCATAGAAGCTAATCTCGGCCGTGTTTGGAATGAAGGAAAACACGGAGTTGTCGAGGTCGTCACCGATAGATGCTAGCACTTTTGGCACAACCGTGCGGCCAAGTGCATGACGCTCTTTGTAGATGTCTTGATCGCTGCCACGAGAAAAGTAAATGCGCTCGAAAGAACATGATGTTTTCTCTTCGGGCTCGCGCACCATATCCATGGTTATTCTACCGTCTTTTTTCACGATAAGTGCATGACCTGGAGTGATTTCGTGCACATCATCGGCCAATACATTAAAAGCCGTTTGAATGACGGGGCGCTCGCTAGCAACAACAACTACTTCATCATCTTGGTAATAAAACGCTGGGCGAATTCCGTTTGGATCACGCAGCACAAATGCATCGCCATTTCCAATTAATCCACACATGGCATAGCCACCATCAAAATCTTCGGCAGCTCTAGAAAGTATGTTTTGAACATCAAGATTTTTTGAAATCTGATGAGTGATTTCTTGATTTGAATAGCCTAAGCGCTTGAATTTTTGGAAAAGCACTTCGTTTTCTTCATCCAAAAAGTGACCGATTTTTTCCATTACGGTCACGGTATCGGCTTTGCGTTTTGGGTGTTGACCTAACTCTACCAAAAGCTGAAATTGTTCTTCTACATTGGTCATGTTGAAGTTTCCGGCAACAACCAAATTGCGTGTCATCCAGTTGTTTTGACGCAAAAATGGGTGGCAAGCTTCTATGCTGTTTTCGCCATAAGTGCCATAGCGCAAATGGCCAAGAAATAATTCACCAGAAAAAGGCGTGTTTGCCTTCAACCAGTTTGGATCGCCAAGTAAGTTTTCATCGTTTTTGGCGCGCTCTTTTATGCTGCCAAACACATGGTCGAAAATGTCTTGAATCGGTTTTGAACTGTTGCTTCTATGACGACTGATGTAGCGCTTTCCTGCTTCTACATCAAACTTTATGTTGGCTAAACCCGCGCCATCTTGCCCGCGATTGTGCTGTTTCTCCATGAGGAGATACATCTTGTTTAGTCCGTAAAAAGAAGTCCCGTATTTTTCGCGGTAATAGGTCAAAGGCTTGAGTAGCCTAACCATTGCAATTCCGCACTCGTGCTTAATTTGGTCGCTCATGATTTTGAAGAGCGCAAAGGTATCAACTTTTAGCAGCCCAAGCGTTAAAAGTAGTGATAGAAAAGCAGCAACTTTAGCCCGATGCACCGCGTCTATCGTATTGCGTTGTTCTTCATAAAAACCTACATTACGCTGCTAAGTTTCCCATTGAAATCGATCAAAACATACCTTCTTTCTGCGTTGCTATGGCTTGCCAGCGTGGCACATGCTCAGCATGAAGAACATTGGATAAAGTTTGCCGAAAACAAGGGTCAGTGGGAAAACGACTTGCACTACATGGCGCGCATTTCTGAAGGTTTTATTTATGTTGGAGACAATGAATTTGCGATTCAACTTAAAAACAAGGCCGACATGGATGTGGTGCACAAAGTGCATCATGGTGAAATGGAATTGCCGCAAAACTTCAGCATTCGTTACCATTTCTTGAACTTTAAACTGAAAAATGCGCAAGCAGCAAAGCGTGTATCCGGCACAGAACCGTTTAAAGATTATGTCAATTATTTTTTAGGGAATGACAGCTCAAAATGGGCTGGTGGCGTGCAGCAGTATGGTCGGGTTACTATGCAAGATGTTTATCCAAATATCGATTTTCATTTGCTGAGTTTGGGCCAACAATTAAAGTATGAATTTACAGTTGCAGCCGGTGCTGACCCAAGTAACATTGCTTTGGAAATTGAAGGCGCAGATGGCATTAAACTGATCAATGAGCAACTTGAAATTGAAACATCTATCCAACGATTGATTGACCAAAAACCATTGGTTTGGCAAATCATTGACGGTAAAAAGAAATTCATTGAAGCAGCTTACACTTTAGTGAAGAATGAAGTTGGCTTTGCGCTGAAAAATTACGATTCGAATTACCCATTAGTTATTGATCCAACACTGATTTTTTCATCCTTTACAGGAAGTGGTTCTGACAATTGGGGTTTTACAGCCACTTATGACGAAACAGGTCATTTGTATGGAGCAGGAACGGTATTTAACGACAATTCAAACAATTACCCAACCACCACAGGCGCGTATGATGTGACTTGGGGCGGAGGAAGTCCTAGCTATCCTTCGGATGTAGGAGTAACAAAGTTTGCGAGTGATGGAACTACATTGGTTTATTCTACATATTTGGGCGGTTCTGGAAACGAATGTCCGCACAGTTTAGTAGTAAATGCCGATGATGAATTATATGTTTTAGGAACTACAGGCTCGTCAAATTTTCCAACTTCTGCCACAGCTTATGATGCTACTTTTAATGGAGGAACCACCTTTTCGGCCAATTCTATTTCATACCCAAACGGCAGTGATATTTATGTGACAAAGTTCAATGCCAATGGCACAGCACTAATCGGAAGTACATACTTAGGCGGTTCTGGAAATGACGGGAACAACTTGAGCGCTTCTTTAAAATACTGCTATGGTGATGAGTTTAGAGGAGAAATAATAGTCGATTCGCTCGAAAATTGCTACATCGCATCTAATTCAGGTTCATCAAACTTCCCGATGGTAAATGCAGTGCAAAGCACTTTTGGAGGTGGAACAACGGATGGCGTTGCGGTTAAGTTCAATGCCAACTTAAGTAGCTTGATTTGGTCAACTTACCTTGGTGGATCGGGAGACGATGCTGCGTATTCTGTTCAGTTTGAATTACCGAGCAATGACGTTTACATCACAGGCGGAACTACAAGTTCTAATTTTACTACCACACCTGGAGTAATTAATCCAACCTATGGTGGAAATACGGATGGGTTTTTGTGCAAAATTTCATCTGCTGGAACCACGCTTTTGGCTTCGACTTATATTGGAACAAATCAATATGATCAAAGCTATTTTGTGCAGCTAGATTTAGCCAATGATGTTTATGTAGTGGGACAAACAGAAGGTGCATATCCAATCGGGCCATCTTATGTGTATTCGGTTCCGGGTGGAGGTCAATTTTTGCACAAGCTCAGCAATAACCTGCAATCTACCGAGTTTTCTACCGAATTTGGCCTAGCAAACAGTAGCGTTGACATTGCCCTTTCGGCATTTCTTGTAAATAACTGTAATCACATCTTCATTTCGGGTTGGGGCGGAACGCTTAATAATAGTTTTGGCCAAGCTACTGCAAGTACCGTAACCGGCTTGCCAACAACGAGCAATGCTTATCAAACAACAACCGATGGCAATGATTTCTGGATTGTAGTGTTTGAAGATAGCGCTACAAATATTCTGTTTTCAACGTTTTTTGGTGGCACAGGAAATTCTGGTGAGCACGTAGATGGCGGCACAAGCAGATTCGATAAGAAAGGAATCATTTACCAAGCAGTGTGCGCTGGTTGCGGAGGCGGAAATACTTTCCCAACAACAACAGGCGCTTTCAGCACCACAAATGGCAGCAGCAATTGCAATCTCGGTGTTTTAAAATATGACTTAGTGACGCTTGAAGCGGAAGCCGATATTGATGGGCCAACAGATGTTTGCCTCAATGATTCTATGCAATTTTTGAATCAAAGTATTGGAGGTTCGCTCTTCTACTGGGATTTTGGTGATGGCGACACAAGTTCTGCCTTCGAGCCAAAACATGCCTACAGCACGCCTGGAAACTACACGGTAGAGCTTGTGATTTTCGATTCTGTAAGCTGCATTGCATCAGATACAGATTTGATTCAGGTAAATGTGATTCCTGGTCCGCAAGGCAATGTTAATAGTCCGCCACCCATTTGTCCGGGCGTTAACGTGCAGCTCAATGCAAGTGGTGGCAGCACTTATACTTGGTTTCCCGCTGCTGGTTTGAATAATGCCAACATCGCAAATCCAATTGCCAACATTCCTACTACTACACAGTACATTGTGAACATTGAAGATAGTTGCGGCATTGATCGAGACACAATCATATTGACCATACATCCCGATCCAACGGCAATAATGCCAGATACAGCCATGTGTCAAGGTCAGTTTGGTGTGCTGCGTGCCGAAGGTGCAAACACCTTTCAATGGG
>CAZWXC010000212.1:0-5251 GCA_964637935.1 uncultured Flavobacteriales bacterium
AAAAGATTTTCTGGAAAGGAAATGACCTCTTGGCCAAAAAATGATGGTAATATCATTCTGATCGTGGAGATTTTGTTGATGATTGCATTTTTGACCATGAATGCTGCCGATTCTATTTTGATGATCATGAAAGATTCAAAATTGATGGAACTGGGTATGCAGCATTACACCGAAATCAAGATTGATAACTTTTTTATTGTAAGTAAGTACTTGACTGGCTTTATGCCAGATGACGCCAACGCATTGCACATGATTGAGCGCGGTGCTTGGTGGTTTCACATTATCGGAATCTTTGCTTTCTTGAACTATGTTCCTTACTCAAAGCATTTCCACATTTTCATCGCTTTCCCAAACACGTATTACTCAAGATTAACGCCATCAGGTTATTTTAATAACCTAGAGGCAGTAAAGAAAGAAGTAGAGTTGATGATGGATCCAAGCGCTGATCCTTATGCTGCGCCAGCGCCAGATGAAAATGCAGTTCCGCAACGCTTTGGTGCCAAGGATGTTAACGATCTTTCATGGAAGCAATTGATGGATGCCTATTCATGTACCGAATGCGGTAGATGCACCAGTGTGTGCCCAGCAAATCAAACAGGAAAACTCTTGAGTCCGCGTAAAGTAATGATGGACACGCGCGACCGACTAGAAGAAGTGGGCAAAGGAAGAAAGGCTCAAGGCGAAGCTTTTGATGATGGAAAGAGCTTGTTGAAGGATTACATAACTCCCGAAGAATTGTGGGCTTGCACTACTTGTAATGCTTGCGTTGAGGCATGCCCTGTAAACATAAACCCGCTTTCAATCATTGTTGATTTGCGTAGATTCTTGGTAATGGAAGAATCTGCAGCACCAACAGAACTAAACGGAATGTTTACAAACATCGAAAACAATGGCGCGCCATGGCAATTTTCTCCTGCAGATCGAGGTAATTGGACAAACGAACTTTAGCTAGTTTGTAGTGAATAGTATGCAGTAGCCAGTATTCAGTAAGCAGTTTGTAGTAAGCAGTTTGTAGTAGGTAGTTTGTAGTAGGTAGTTTGTAGTGGCTAGTATAAGGAGATGTAAAGAAATTAATTCGGAGATAAGATAAAATGAGTTTCAAAACACTTTTAGCATATCAAAAATCATTTCGATTAGCAATGGAATGTTTTGAACTGTCTAAAGGCTTTCCTGCAGAAGAAAAGTATGATTTGACCTCACAGTTAAGACGAAGCTCGCGCAGTGTTTGCGCTCAAATAGCCGAAGGATATAGAAAAAGGAAATACCCTAAATATTTTGTAAGTAAGTTAGTAGATGCGTCAGGAGAAAATTCTGAAACAGAAATATGGATTGACTTTTCATTTGAATGTAATTACATCAATGAACAAACTCAAAAGAGCCTGTTGGAAATGAACCATGAAGTTGGTAGACTCGTTAGTTTTATGATTGATAATCCAGAAAAATTTGGATCCATCAAAGAATAAATTCTACTACCAACTAAAAACTACTAACTACCTACTTTAAAAGAAAATAGATGGAGAAAATAAACATAAGAACGATGGCCGAAATGATGGCCGCAGGTGAAGAACCAGAAGTGTTGTTTTGGGTTGGATGCATGGGAAGTTTTGATGATCGAGCTAAGAAAATCACCAAGGCTTTTGCAAAGATTCTACACAAAGCAAACGTGAAGTTTGCCGTGCTTGGCGCAGAAGAATCGTGCACTGGCGATCCTGCAAAGCGCGCTGGAAACGAGTTTTTATATCAAATGCAAGCTTTCGCTAACATTCAAGTTTTGAATGGTTATGGCGTTAAGAAAATAGTAACCACTTGTCCGCATTGCTTCAATATCATGAAAAACGAATACCCAGAATTGGGTGGAAAGTTTGATGTGGTTCACCATACCTCATTTATTCAACGACTGCTAAAAGAAGGCAGAATTAGCGTTGAAGGCGGAGTATTCAAAGGCAAGAAAATAACCTTTCACGATCCATGTTACTTAGGCAGAGCAAACGGAATTTATGAAGCACCACGCGAAGTTTTAGCTGCGCTTGACGCTGAATTGAGCGAGATGAAGCGCTGTCGCGAAAATGGCTTGTGCTGTGGTGCAGGAGGAGCGCAAATGTTTAAAGAAGCAGAAAAAGGCAACAAAGAAGTAAACATCGAGCGTACTGAAGATGCTTTGGAGGTGAAGCCAGATATTATTGCTGCGGGCTGTCCGTTTTGCAACACCATGATGACCGATGGCGTGAAGCATTTCAACAAAGAATCAGAAATTCAAGTAAAAGACTTGGCTGAACTAATCGCTGAAGCTGCTGACTTATGATGACAGAAACCGCAATACCAACATTTTCTCAATTATCTGACACTTCTTGTGTTTGGATATTTCAATCTTCGAAAGTATTAAGCGATCAATGGGTGCAACTTATTTCAATTGAGCTGACTTCGTTTTTACAAGATTGGGCAGCGCATGGAAAAGACCTTTTTGCCAGCTTCGAAATTCGTTTCAATCGATTCATTGTCATTGCTGTGGATGAAAACATGGCCGGAGCAACGGGTTGTTCGATCGATAAAATGATGAAAGAAATTCAATCCATTGATTTAAAATTCAATTTGAATTTGTTGGAAAGAATGAAAGTTGCTTATCGCGATGGAGAAGAGATTTCTGAAGTAAGTGTGAATGAATTCGCGGCTATGCTGAAATCTGGGGAGGCAACTGAAAACACGATGGTGTTTAATAATACGGTGCAATCTATCTCAGAACTAAAATCCAATTGGGAAACGCTCGTTTCGCAATGTTGGGTTGCTAATCTTCTTTAGACTTAGCCTTGCGACCAGCTTTTAAAACCTTGACGTCAGATTTTGGAGATTCCACAGGTTCTGATTGCGGTGAAGTTGACTCCGTTTGAGTGTTTTCCGTTGGCGCCTTTTCCTCTTCCTTTTTAGGAGCTGGTTCTTCAGGTTTTACTTCCAATTGCGGATACTTTGAAGGCAATAAATCAGCCACAGAAGTTGGCCGCAATTCGGCTTTATACACAAAACCTTCTAGTTTTTTACCATCTGCCGGCATCTCATCGCTAGGCAAAAGCACTGCAACGGGCTGCTCAAAAAAGGTGATGCTTTTAATCTTGTTGCTATCAATCTTAATGGTCATGTTAGCACACTTGGTTTCATTGATTCCGATTAAGAAACCATCCTCTTCTCTAGGATAATAGATGGTTTGTCCATTTCCAAAAACGTCCACTTTTTTAAGCTCAGAATCAATAAAGTAACCAATCATGTTGCGACCCTTTATTTGGTTATAAAGTACGCTATCGTCAGCCGAAATGATGAAAGAATTATTATTCATGTACATTTTGTCCAACACCTTGTTTTTCATGGTTAGGTAAAGCGAATCGGCTGTGATTTGGCTTCCATCGCTCCATAGAATAGGATCTTTATATAAATGAATGATGCTGTCGTTGGTCAAATAAACCAAGCTGTCGCACTGACCTTGCATATCACTTTTATAGAAGCGGCTATGGTGAAAGGTCTTGATTACTCGATGATGATTTGTGTCGAGCACTGAAAGCATCGTGTCGCCAACCAAATAGAAGGTATCACCATCCATTTCTTGCATCATCATCATGTTTTTGGTGACTAAACTCGTGCTGTCAACCTCATTAAAAACGGCATAATCACCAATTACTTCTAGGTTTTCGTTTGAGTCGATGAGCACAACATTGGTTTTCGAAATTCCGAGCTTTGCGGCTTGGTCATATTCAATGGTGTCGCCTTTAAGCGTTTGACCGCTTGAATGGATCACCGCATTTTTAATGAAAACGGCTTTGTCCGCAAGTTGATCAAACCAACCTCGCTCGCAATAAATATGTCGGTTGTCAAATGTGATATCTGTTGGCCCAAAAAACCATGTTTTTTCCAGATCAGGAGCGTAGTGCATGGTGTCGGTAACGATCACATAGTCAGGGTGATTCATTACCACATCTTTCTTAAAGTGAAAGATTTTTGACTCAGAGAAATAATTTCCGCGTTGGCTAACCAAGTGAATTTTTTCTTTTTGAGAATCAATTTCACCGCCACCGTAATAGTCGGCCTTACCTGTTGCTCGATTATAATCTAAAAACTTAGTTTTCAGAATACTCGCTTTATTATCAATGATCACATTGCCGCGAACCTTTGCTAGCTGCGTGTTTCCATCATAAAAAAGTGAATCGCCTTTCATGGTAAGTGAGTCGCCATCAACTATACGCACATGGCCATAAGCCTTCATGCTGTTGTCTTCAAACAAATAGGCACTATCACAATACATAATGGCGTCTTTGTGAGTAAAACTCACATTGCCAATTAGTTTACTAGCACCTTCGGGTGTGTTTTTATCACGTGTGAAACGATCAGCGTGCTTTAGTTCAATTTCTTCAATCGGCTCTTCGGGCTTTTTCTTGTCAGAATTTTGGGCATAAACAGTCATGCCCAATAAAAAGCAAAGCAAGGTGGCAAATACCGATTTGGAAAGCATGTTAGGCAGATTGCAAATCACGCACCAATGTTTGGGTGCGATCAGGTCCTAAGGATACAATTGAAATTGGACATTCAGTTTCAGCCTCGATGTAGCTGATGTAATCTTCAAGCGTTATTGGAAGCGCTTCACTAGCGCTCAACTCTTGATTCCAACCAGCCATGGTAATGGTCTTGGTTTTAAGTGTCGAATCTGAGTGATCGTAAGGTAATTCTGTTGTTACATCTCCACCAACTTCGTACGCATCACATACTTCAATTTCGTTGAATGGGCTCAAAACATCGGCCTTAGTCATGATCAGTTTAGTAACGCCATTAAGCATTACGGCATACTTTAATGCAACCATATCTAACCAACCACATCTGCGTGGACGGCCAGTAGTAGCACCGTATTCGTGACCAATATCGCGTAATCTTTGACCAACTTCGTTTTCTAATTCGGTTGGGAAAGGACCGCTACCAACGCGCGTGCAATATGCCTTGAAAATACCGTATACATCACCAATCTTGTTAGGAGCAATGCCCAAACCGGTGCACGCACCAGCGCAAATGGTATTAGAAGAAGTAACGAATGGGTAAGAACCAAAATCGATGTCTAGCAAAGAACCTTGAGCACCTTCAGCTAAAATTCTTTTGCCTTCTTTAAGCGCGTTGTTGATGTAATATTCTGAATTAACAAAAGGCACTGTTTTGATGAATTCGATTGCGCTCATCCATTCTTCTTCCATGGCTTCAAGTCCTTCTATTGGAAAGTCTAAAC
>CAZWXC010000213.1:0-5238 GCA_964637935.1 uncultured Flavobacteriales bacterium
TTGCTTTTTGTATTCGTTTCCAGTAACACTAAGCGAGCCATGCGTACCACCATGGTAGCTCTTTTTCATCGCCACAATTTCATGGCGACCCGTAACACGCTTCGCCAGTTTTAAAGCGGCCTCAATGGCTTCTGTGCCGCTGTTTACAAAGTATGAGCAGTTTAGCTGATCGGGAAGGAGCGAGGCTAATTTATCGGCAAGTTTGTTTTGTGGGTCTTGCGAAAATTCCCCGTAAGGGATCACATGTAAGTATTTATCTGCTTGGTTTTTAATGGCTTGAACCACATGTGGATGACGATGACCAATATTGTTTACCGCGATGCCCGAAATAAGATCGAGGTAGCGTTTACCATTTTTGTCCCATAAGTAGCAACCTTCGGCACGCTCTACTTCAATGCCAATTGGGTAAGGACTTGTTTGCGCTAAATGAGTTGAAAATTGATCGTGCATTTTATTTTAGAAAAGAAACAACTCTTAGTTTCTGTTGGTCAAAAACATGATGTCCTTTAGAGTCGTATTCAATATCTCTAATTTTTGTTTTGCGCTTTCTACGATATTCTTTAATACTAACTTTTCTCATTTCTAATTGGTAATTACTATTATTCACTCTATTAACAGTCGCAATGACGAATTGAGCGAAACATTCACCTGCTTTTAGCTGAGGTCCAGTATCTTGATTACCTTTTTTGAGCTCGATTATAAGAGCAAAGAGCGTGTTTTTAAACTCTGCGAAAATTATGTAATCACATACTTTACAAACCTTACTCTTAGTTCTGTCAAAAAAAGGAAAAATACCTCCTTTATATTCGCTAGAAAGTTGTTTGTCTAGCTTAAAGACTATTGAAGTACATCTATCTTTTACAAGCTCAATGGACATTGAAGTACTTTCTTCAGCTAGATTAGGCTCTTCCGATTTGAAATGAGGACTTAAAACATCGTTTATCAACTGAATTTTACTCATCTTTTCCAAATTTGATAGAAAAGAAAAGTTCTTCAGATTTTTCATTTAAATCATCAATAGTCTTATCGATTGTTTCAACATCAAAACCTGTATCGGTGACCTCTATAGGTGAAATAGTAACAGATCTCGATGACTTATTCTTATGTTGAAAAAGGTAAGCCCCAATATTCTCTTTTGCTAAAAAAACCGATTGTTTATAGCCTAGTTTTTCCGCAGTTTCAAAAGAAACGTAGGAACACATGATCAAATTGTTCAGTTCTCTAATGATATAATCACTGTGTGTACTGATAAGTAGTCTGAAACCCGAATTTATTAGCCTAGCGAACACTCGTGCAAGGTAAACTTGATTATTTGGGTGAAGGTTTAACTCAGGTTCATCAATAATTATAAGTTCGTTTTTACTAGCTATATGCTTCAAGTAAAACACTAAACTGGATAAAGTTTTTACGATTGAAGCAGTTAAATGAATCGGAATCTTCTTGCTCTTCGCTCTATCTGAAGAATACTGAACATCACCATCTTTTGTAATCAGAATTTTCCCTTGTAGTAACTCGGTTTCTATTTCTTCAGCTAGTTTAAAGAATTCAGTATTATTCTTGGCATAGTTGGCTAAATCTTCAGCAATTTCTAGTCCATCTCTAATAGGTAGTGGGTATCTTTTGGAGCTTTTCATTAGCCAGTGAAAAGGGTCTTTTCTATCTGTCTTTGATCCTAAGGCTTGAGCACGATCTAAGAATTCTTGCTTTTGAATTGAAAGCTCCTTGCTGAAAGTATAAATCGAATTTCTTTCAACAGGTAATATATAACTAGTCGTGAAAGGATAAAAACCAATAAGTGAGAAGAGCTTTCCAGTCAAATAAAAATTTAAAATTTCAATGCTATCCTTGGAAATGGTTTTGTTCTTCAGAAAAAGTTCAAGGTTATTGGATCCATCAGCTTTATTGATATCAATAGTAATGTTGTTTAATCTTAGCTCATTGCTAAAATTCATCTTAAGAATACTTGCCTTAAATTCTTCTTTAGTTTGCTGAATTTCGATATTAAAATCTTGAAATAAGTTATTGGAAATCTCTTCAGAAATTCCATAAATACTGTCCAAAGATTCTTTAATATTTGATATTTCTAAGTTCCGATAATTCCAAACTTCTTCAACATCAATTTCAAAAATTGCTTTTTGATTTTGAATCAGGTTTGGGATCAATTCCTTTTTTTCACTGCCTCTGAAATATTTTAAACTTGATTTGGTTAGTGCATATACAATAAAAGCTACATATGTTTTACCAGAGTTGTTAGGACCACAAAAAACGGTTAGCCTTTTACTCAAATCAATTTCTGAATATTTTATAGCACCGAGATTTTCAAGCTTGATTTTCATTTTTCAAAAATAGGTAATTGGTGAACTACCTCACTATTGTTGGTTCATTTCAGAAATTTTCAATTTATCTATTCGCTTGCCTTCAAACAGCGTGTAGCCTTGTAAGCTGCATTCTAAACTTCCGTTAAATAGCTTGAATTTGTGATCTGGTTTTAGTCCAATGCGTTTCATAGCCTTGTTGTTTGAACTGATGATCCAAACGGTGTGTCCAGCATAATGATGCTTGAGTCTTGAACCAATATGATGATACAATTCAAGCGCAGAATCCATGTCTTCTAAACGTTCGCCATAGGGCGGATTCATTACGATTAAGGCCTTTTCTAGCGCTGGTTCTGAATGATTGAAATCTTGCCGTTTAAATGTGATATAGTCTTGTACACCAGCTCTTCGGGCATTTCTTCCAGCTATCGAAATGGAAAAACGCTCAATGTCGCTTGCCATGATTTCATGCTGAGGTTTTACGCGCGCTTGAGCCAGTTCTAACTCAATTTTCTTGAACAATTCTTCGTCATAATCTTTCCATTTTTGGAAGCAAAACGTTCTTCCAATTCCGGGTGCAGAGTTTGACGCAATCAGCGCAGCTTCAATGGCTAATGTTCCAGAACCTGTCATAGCATCAAACAAAGGAACTTGACCATTATATCCAGCCAATTTTAGCATTCCAGCTGCTAAAACTTCGCTCATTGGTGCATCATTGCTTTCTTGTCTGTAGCCACGTTTTCCAAGGTTTTCGCCAGAACTATCTAGCGATATGGTAACCTGTAAATCAGAAATATGAAGATTGAGCTGAACATCTGGGTCTTTAGGATCTACGTTTGGTCTGCGATTGTGCTGTTCTCTAAACCAATCGGCAATAGCATCTTTCACTTTAAGTGAAGCGAATTTTGAATGTGTAAACCGTTCACTATTGGTGGCGGCATCAATAGCAAAAGTGGTATGCACGGTCAGGTATTCATCCCAGTTTATTTTCTTCACTTGATCATACAAGTGCTTTTCGTTATGTGCTTGAAATTCAGCTATTGGTATTAGGATTCGTAAAGCTGTTCTAGAACAAAGATTTGCGCGATACATCAGTTCTTTATCGCCTTCAAAAGCAACGGCTCTGTTGAGTATTTCAATGTTTGACGCCCCTAGTTCTTGCAGTTCGTCTGCAAGCATTTGTTCAAATCCGAAAAGTGTTTTCGCAGTAAATTTCAAATCAAAAAAGTTTGTGCAAACATCAAGGTTTTTCGTCAGCAACGCGCCAATTATTCGCGCTAAGCGATGGGTCTTTTATGAAAACTTAATCTAAGCTCGAGCATGGGATAGGCCTTGACCTGATTACCGCTGATTAAAAAATAGTTGGCTGCTCGCAAGTGCCAAAACTGAAACTTGTGTTTTCCAGTTCTGTATTTCCCTAAACCCAAAAATGCCATTGGTGCCATATATCTGAAATTTAGAATTGGTGAGTTTAAAAAGGGCGAAAGCGGATGCTTAACGTTTCCGGTTCCAACAAAGCGTATCATATAACCTGGGCCAGCACCCAATTGAATTTGAGCACGTTTTGCGGTAGTGTGTCTAAACTCTGCAGTGAGTGAAGCGAAAACATCAGTGCTTTTTTCTAATCGGTAGGCTGAGCCCGCGTTAAAAGCAACTATGAACTGATTTACCGTAAGGTTGTAGCTGCTTTTTTTACCTCGGCTTGCACCATTTATAAAGTTGACTTTATCAACAATGCCGTATTCCAACCCAAATTGAAGACCAGGATTAAGATTCGGAACATTAATCAAAGAAGTACAATAAACCAGCTCTCTTGAACTAGGAGTTTGTGCAAAAAGCGATGCTGAAAAAAAGCTAGAAAGAATGATTAACCGCCATTTCATGACGCGAAGATAGCATCACATTTTAGTGCCGTGTATGGCATAGGTCAAAGGCAATTTGTCTTGATGATGAATTGGCCTGAACTGCCCTTGAGGTCGCTCTTCTTGCTCCTTAAAAATAGGATAAGGGAAGTAGTCAAATTCGTCTAATCTGTTTATTCTGATGTTATTGGAAATTAAAGCGTTCACTACTTCAGATAGGCTATGATTCCACGAAACGCTCTTCAATTCTTGATGCGTGCCACCATCTGTATAGCTCGAAGTTTCTATATCGATAATAGCATCTGATTTGAAGTATCTGTATTTCACTTCTTTCACGTCTTCATCCATCATCCAAAGTACAGGATGACCTTCTACAAAAACTAAAGAACCGCTTGGTTTTAAGTAATGACTTACGGTTTGAGCCCACGTTTCTATATCATGAAGCCAACCAATTGTGCCATACGTAGCAAACACAATATCAAATCGCTTATCTAATTTACCTATAAAATCTAAAACATCTGATTGAATGAAATCTGCATTTGTATCTGTGAGTTTAGCTAAATGACGCGCCTTTTCTATGGCTACATCAGAAATATCAACTCCGGTAACATTTGCACCCAAGCGTGCTAGCGAAAGTGAGTCTTGACCAAAATGACACTGGAGATGCAAAATATCTTTGCCGCGAACATCGCCAAGCATGCTAAGCTCAATTGGTTTTAAAGAATTTTTTCCAGCTAAAAAGCCAGGAAGATCATAAAATTCTGAAGTGAGATGCACTGCGGTCTTGGCATTCCAAAGTTCGCGATTGATCTCTTGATAGTCTAAGGTTGGTTTCATTGTGTAGTGGTAATCGCAAATATATTCGATTATTTATCTGAATCATAGTTCAATAGCGTAAACTCACTACACCTGATATAAATCAACTCTTGTTTACATTTCAAATCAATGATATTTTCGCGCCACAATAAAAATACACCGCAGCATGGGAAGAGCATTTGAATATAGAAGAGCAGCAAAGGAAAAGCGCTGGGATAAGATGTCTCGAATTTTTCCAAAATTGG
>CAZWXC010000214.1:0-5226 GCA_964637935.1 uncultured Flavobacteriales bacterium
ATTTTCACTCCGTTTGGAGAAAACTGAGCACAAGCGGCAAACGAAAATGCAACCAACGATGCCGACAATGTAAATGAGTGTAGCGTTTTTATCATGTGTGATTGGTTTTAAATTTCACACAAAATTGAAGGAGACAAAACGCAGTATGCTCAGTATTGATACTGAAAATGCTGGGTATCGCTACCCGAATCGCTCACCATCAAAGCCATGCTGCAACGCATATTTATACAGCCCGATCAAGGTTTTTTGATTAGTTTTTTCCATCACGTTGATGCGATGCGTGTCTACCGTGCGCTTGCTGATAAAGAGCTCATCCGCAATTTCTTTGCTCGATTTTTCTAGCAGCATCAACTCCAAAACCTCCAATTCACGTGAAGAAAGGCTTTGTTTTAACTGATCGCTATTGTTCTGGTTTCTCGTCTTCAAAAGCAATGGCATCAACTTTTGCGAATAAAATGTGCCCCCATTACACACTGTTCTTATTGCTAGGCCAAGTTCTATGGTATTACTCGACTTCAAGATGTAGCCTTCGGCCTCAGCATCTATAATTTGTTGCAAATGCTCGGGAGTTTCGTGCATGCTGAGCACCAACATTTTTATTTCAGGAAAAGTAGACTTCACTTCCTTAACCAAACTTAAACCATCCATTTCAGGCATACTGAAATCAGTTACTATAACGCTGGGACGAGGACTCAGAGCATTCAACGTTCGTAGTGCTTGCTTGCCATTATTCGCCTCGCCAACAACCTTGATATCGGCCTCCTTTTCAATGATGCTTTTTAAGCCATCTATAATGTATTGGTGGTCATCGACCAACATCACGGTGATTAATTCTGGTAGTTCTGTACTCATGCTGCTATCGGAATTGAGATGAAAATTTGTGTTCCATTGTTTGGCGATGATTCCACTTTTAATTGACCATTCAGTACCTGTAATCGAGCTTTTATGTTGTTCCAACCGATGCCCGAGGCAGCGTTTGCAACGTCCGTATCCATGCCCTTGCCATTGTCTTTAGCAATGAATTGAATAGACTTTTCATTAAGATTTACTTCTAAAATGAGTTTCGATGCTGCGGCATGTTTCAATGTATTGTTCAGCACTTCTTGCGCTATGCGAAACAAATTGGTTTGTTGCATTTGATTTAGTGGCAGTTGTTCAATTTCACTGACCAACTCTACTGCAAGCTGATTTGATTGATTAATGCGCTCCGCATTTTGCCGCAAGGCCTTCATAAATCCTGCTTCAGACATGTCTGTAGGCGCTAAGTTGTGAGAAATAGCCCGTACTTCGTCAATGGCGTTACTAAGTATTTTTAGCAGTTGCTCGTCATTCAATTCTAAAACCTGAAGCCTCAACTTCACACCAAAAAGCAGCTGGCTAATGCCATCGTGCAAATCGCGCGCAATCCGCGACCGCTCTTGATCTTCGCCCTCTACCAAGGCACCTAATCGTGTGGCTTGCACTTCTTTTTCTAGTTGCGCTTGCTTTCGTTGATTTTTAAGGTAAAACACTAAAAATGCAATGGCGGCTATCAACACAACCGCAAGCAAGCCCAATGCTAATCTTTGTTTTTGAGACCGCTCCGCTACCAAAGCCAACTCAGCCGATTTTGCTTGTTCCATAGCCAATTCCTTAGCTTGGCGCTCTTGCTCAGTCTCATATTTCACCTTCACTTCGCTCACTTTGTCTTCTAGGTTTTTGGTATAGATTCTTGAATTTATAATGCTTATTTCTCGCATATCACGATATGCATCCTTGTAATTTCCAAGTGCTTCGTTGATGTTTACACTAGAAGAAAGCGCACCAATCAGGTCGTTATCAAATTGAAATTTACGCGCCACTTTTACCGATAACTCAGCGAAATAAAGCGCAGAATCAAGTTGACCTGTTTCCACAAAAAGTGGAGTAAAAGCCATGGCCAATCCACCAATAATGACCGAATCGCCAATACCAGCCGCATTTTCTATCACCTCATAATACAAGGATTTTGCCTGACTAAACTTTTTTTGTCTGTGAAAAGCCGAAGCTAAAAGTCGGTTCGCTTGCCAATATTTCGCATGACGAATTTGATCCTGTTCTTCAAAAATTTTGATACACGATTTCAATACAACTTCAGCTTCATCTTGCCTTTTTTCATCTATCAACATTGCGCCTTGGTTGCTTAACATGGTAGCTCTAATAAGCCAATATTTATCGTCAGAACTCACAGCAAGGGCGTTGTTGATTTTTTCAATGCCGTCTGCCCCTTTTCCGAGATAATAGTCGGTAGTTGCCAGAATGACCCACGCAGCCATCTGAGAAGAGTCATTCTTCAACGCTTTGCTCAACTCAAGCGCATCGTGTCCTAACTCGATGGAACAACCAAAATTGCTCATCCAAAAACAACATTTTGCCTTTTCGAGTAACCATCTCAAACTATCTTCAGGTATAAATGTGGTGTTGCGCTGAACGGAATCAAACAAAACAATGGCCGCGGCATTATCTTCGGCTATGTCTATCGCATGCCAAGTTTCGGCACTTATTTTTTGGCTAAATCCTGTTGAAATGGATAGCATACCTACCATCAAAAAGACCATTAATCCTTTGAAGCAATTCATAATAGGGTAAATAGGGTGACTCTTAGGCGAGCTTTATCAAATCTAATGCGGTTTTTATTTCGATGTTGCGAAAAAATAAAAAGTGTAGGTGAATGAACTTGAACTAAGCAACTCAAAGGAACAAAATCAAACTTTTCTTTCAGAAATAATTGAAAGTTTAGAAAATAGTATTATGTTTGACCTATGAAACTCACAGAGGCAAAAGCAGAATTTATTCAAGCATGGGGAACACTTGGCAGCAGCTGGGGAATTAACCGCACGATGAGCCAAATTCACGCTTTGCTGATTGTGAGTCCAAAGCCAATGAGCGCAGAACAAATCATGGACGAGCTGAAGATAAGCCGAGGCAATGCCAATATGAATATTCGCGCTTTGATGGACTGGAACCTGGTGAAAAAGCAATTGATTCCTGGTGAGCGTAAAGAGTTTTTTACGGCCGGAAAAGACATTGTAGAGGTGGCACGCCAAATTGCAAAAGAGCGCAAACGCAGAGAAATTGATCCAATTTTAGAAGTGATGGAAAGCTTGAAAAAAGTGGAAGGCACAGACCAAGAAACGGAAGATTTTAAAAAGGTAATTACAGAATTGGGCGACTTTACTCAAAAAGTAGAAAGCACGCTTGACAAGTTTATTCGTTCAGATAAAAACTGGTTTTACAAAACAGCCATCAAACTAATGGGCTAATATTTTTTTGATTATTATGTTTCAAATATTATTGAAAGTTTAGAATATAAAAGAAAAAGAAAACATGAACCTCAACATACTTACATACGGCATTTACAGCGCAATTACTGCACTGATTGTAGTGAAAGTAGGTTGGATGTTTTATAAAAATGGAGCGCATTACTTGCACGATTTGTTTGAAAACGATCTTGAAACCGCAGATACCATCAATCGCTTGCTTCTTGTAGGATACTACTTAATCAACCTTGGCTATGTGGCTGTTAGCTTGAATTACTGGCCTGCGATCCAAAATCTAGTTCAAATGATCGAATTGATTAGCCAGCGATCTGGCTTTATCATACTTGGCCTCGGAGCCATGCACTATGTGAATATGCTCTGGGTGAAAATTTTGAAATCTTACTTAAAAACAACTTAATTCATACCATTATGGAAACTGTTATGGAACACACCGAGTTATTGGCCAACAACGCCAAAATGATTGTAATCGCCTACTTGATTTACCTTCCGGTAGCGCTCTTCCTCACCTACTATGTGGCACGAACATTATTCAAAAACGGCAAAGTGTTTATGCTAGACATTTTTAAAGGCCGCGAAGAAATTGCCAGCGCAACAAATCGCCTGTTCGAAATGGGTTTTTACCTCCTCAATCTTGGCTTTGCACTGATGATTTTGAAAATCAATTTCAACAACAATTTCTTGTTCGATAAGCAAATGCTGATTGAAGCATTGAGCACCAAAGTGGGTGGTTTCAGCATCTATTTAGGCGTGATGCTCTTCTTGAATCTTTACCTCTTTTTTCGTGGCAAGCGCAAAAGCAAAGAAAACTTGAATAAGCCTGTTTACGAAACCTACGGACATCCACAAAACGGATAAAACTTAGAAATCATGACTACGAAACAACTTTTAATGGGCTGGTTAACAACTATCATTTTGGGCAGCGCCTTATTGCCTCTGGGCTTTAAAATTTATGAATTGTTTGAAGGAAGACCTTTCAAACTTGAGTTTGGTGAATTTATGGTTTTCACAATTTATGGTTTGTTGATAGCTGCTGTACTGTCAATCCCAACGATGGCTGTCATTTACACTGTCAATAAGCGATGGATCAACCATATTGAACCATTTCAAAAACGAATGAGAATATCTGCAGCAACAAGTGCAGCATTAATTATCGCCACCATCATCATCGTTTTTATCATAAACGGAAGCATTATTTTAGAAGCCATTCCCATGTTTCTTTCATACGCTTTGCCAAGCATAGGTTTTCATCTTTACCAATGCCAAAAAAGTTATCATAAGCCTCAAGTGCTTAATTTTCCTGCATAGATTAAATAGCTTATAAAATGAAAATGCGGCTCCGAATTCGTTCGAAGCCGCATTTTTTCGTTGTACAGATTTGAACGAAAATTATTGAAGAATTAGCTTTTGAGTTTGGCTAAAACGCTCCGAAGCTGTTTTCACAAAATATACACCTCGACTCAAGTTGCTCAAGTCAACTTTTTGAGTTGTATTGCTTGACGCGAAGTTTGCCACCAATTCGCCTTGAGCGTTAAAAATTTGGGTTTTGAAAGCTGCATTATTTGAAGAAGTGATTGTAACCAAACCAGTGGTTGGATTCGGGTAAAGCTTCCAAACATTTTCAGCCGTAATATTTTCAACTCCAAGTGCAAATTCTGGCTCAAATGCACCACAAGGTGTCATTCCACTATCAAACAACTCTTGAATGTTGTCAGCATAATTTTTCATCTTTTGCACAGCAACCATACTGCCAGCTTCTGATTGTGCAAACACATAGGCAATATCAAAGCTGATGGTTTTGTTCGGTGGCATTGAAAAAGGTCCCATACTACCTAATGCACGCTGATCACCTGCCAAACCACCGCTCACAGAATCTCCCATGCTCCATGGAGCAACAGTGTCTCCATATGTGCCAAAAAATAGGGTGTCT
>CAZWXC010000215.1:0-5195 GCA_964637935.1 uncultured Flavobacteriales bacterium
AGATACGGGACAATAGACGAATCGAAATTCTCTGCAATAAGTATCCTGACTCATTATAAATTGAAAAGATCACAACTCGAGGAGCAAGACATTCTCATGTCAATGGCTGGAGCGATTTTGGGAAAAGTAGGACTTGTAGAGAATCATCACCTACCAGCAAATACAAACCAAGCTCTAGCTCTAATTAGAATTACAAAAGCTAAGGCAGTTCCCATGTTCGTCAAGTTGTATTTGCAGCAGGAAACAATGTATAATTTCATTAATTCTTCTACAGCACAATCCGCCCAACCAAATATAAATCTTGCTGAGATTGGCGACTTAGAAATAAATCTTCCTCCTATCGCCACCCAACAAAAAATCGCTACCATCCTATCCGCCTTTGATGAAAAAATAGAGCTGAACCGACAAATGAACAAAACCCTAGAAGAAATGGCGCAAACGCTGTTTAGGGAGATGTGCATACCAAAAAGTGATGAGTTGGAAGAAGGTTGGGAGTGGAAGACTTTGGGTGAAATTGCCGATATAATAACAGGCTTTCCATTTAAAAGCGCAGAATACTCTTTTGATGAAGGTATTCGTGTAGTTAGGGGTGAAAATGTTTCTGTCGATTTTTTAAGGTGGGATACCGAAAAAAAATGGAATAATCCTTCAGCGCAATATTCGAAATACTTCTTAGAGCCATGGGATATTGTAATAGGAATGGATGGTTCAAGAGTTGGATTGAATAAAACTCTCGTTTTTCCAAATCAATTACCGCTTTTACTGGCTCAGCGTGTCGCTAGGGTCAGGGCAAAAGACTCAACATTCATTTCCTTCATTAAGTTGGCTGTAGTTGGCAGTTCATTCGGACAATATGTGGATTCAATCAAAACGGGAACATCTATTCCACACATCAGTCTGTCCCAAATAAAGGAATATCGAATACTAATTCCCCCATTAAAAGCTATTAAGCAATTGAATGACACTGTTAAAGGATTCTATGAGACTATCGGTCAGAACTTGGAAGAAATCAAAGTTCTAGGTGAGTCTCGTGATTTGTTATTACCACGCTTATTGAATGGTGAGATTGATATTGAATAAAAATGTCTGAGAGAATTCCATATAATAGATATCCAGATTTCAATCAATCAATTGATGAGGATGGAGAGAATATTGTATCTATTTCAGGATATAATTTCACTCCAAGCGAATCATTATATAAGCTCAATTACGATAATTATAAAACAGCATTAGAGGTTTATTTAGATGACGATTCCGAATTAGTCAAAGAAATTTATGAAGACTTCCCTACTCCAATTGCTTTCTATTTTTATCAAGCCGAAGAAAACTACGATAATCCTCATCATCGATTAGACCTTCTAAAATCATGTTGGGAAGCAACGGTTTTTGTTTTATTTGCTATTGTCGTTTGTGAAGCCCGACATAAAAATTTTCCATTTAACAATCTCGGAATCAAGCTGCAAGACTTTTACTCTGATAGACTTGCTATTCGTTTAGGGATTATTGAAAACATTCTCGAATCGTGCACTGAAGGAAGCTTTGAATTGAAGTCCGCAGAAATTATAAGCATTGAATCAATTTCAAAGATTCTGGAGTTAAATAGAACTAGAAATGAATTCTCTCATTCATTCGCTTCAAATCCAGAACAGAGAAAAGAATTGTATGAACAGCTTAAGCCAGAATTGATCGATGTTTTTCGTGAATTGAGAAAGCTAAAAACTGTGAATCTATTTAGATATCATTCGAATGCTGAAAATGTCCTATGGCCTAGATGCGATGTTTTTAATGGGCAATCAATTAGTGGAGCAAAACGCCATATCAGAATGAGTCTAGCTGATTATCAAGTTATATTACCTTATTTCAACAGTGGCTCTATCTTTTGTCACATTGATTTGGATTTAGTCTTCAATTTAAGTCCCTATTTCCATTTTAAAAAGGAGGCAACAGACACCCACCCTGTTCTGCTCATTCATAAAAAAAGACAAACTGGAAGTAAGTATTTATTCGAAGTTCTGAGCTACTCACAGCAGATTGAATTACCTAGAGAAGAGTTTGAGGATAGAGATAATGATTTACGGAACTTAACAATATGAGCACCGAATTCGAAATAGAACAAATAGCCTTAGAACTGCTAGCAGAGCAAGGCTATGAAGTAAGGCATGCTTCGGCATTGAGCACGGGTGAAGCCGCTGAGCGCTTCGGCACAGATACCTTGTTGCTAGATCGAGTGCGCTCCGCCATTGATGTGCTAAACCCACACTTGCCTTTAGAAGCACGCGAAGAAGCCTATAAAAAAGCGGTGCGCATAGAAAGTCCCGAGCTGCTCATACAAAACGAAATAAGCCACCGCTACCTCTGCGAAGGCATTGATATAAGCTACCGCACCGCTGCTGGAGAGATTAAAAACGACAAAGCTTGGCTCATCGATTTTGAAAACCCAACTCGTAACCAATGGCTAGCGGTTAATCAACTCAGCATTACCGAAAACCATATCAGTCGCAGGCCAGACATTGTGCTCTTTGTAAACGGACTGCCGCTAGTGATCATAGAATTAAAAAATGCAACGGACGAACGAGCAGATACTAAAGCTGCATTCCAACAAATAGAAACCTATAAAAAGGACATTCCTTCGCTGTTTGCTTTCAACATGCTTAGCGTGGTCAGCGATTATTGGTTCTCCAAGGCGGGTACCATCAGTAGCGATTGGAGCCGCTTTATGGAATGGAAATCGGTAGACGGAATCAATGTAGTTGAAACCAAAAACAACGAAGAAGAATTGCCTGTAATGGTAGAAGGCATGTTGGCTCCTACTCGCCTACTCGATTTGCTTCGCCATTTTGTAGTCTTTGAAAAAGCAAAGGAAAAAACCATTAAAAAAGTAGCTGCTTACCATCAATACTTCGCTGTAAACAAGGCTATAGAAACCACCGTTGCTGCCTCGCAAGCCAATGGCGACAAACGCGCAGGTGTGGTTTGGCACACACAAGGTTCTGGCAAAAGCTTGAGTATGGTGTTTTATGCAGGCAAATTGGTGCTTTCACCGCGAATGAACAACCCAACCATTGTGGTGCTAACCGATAGAAACGATCTAGATCAGCAACTATTCGAAACCTTCAGCCATTGCAAGCAACTCATAAGACAAACGCCATCACAAGCAGAAAATAGAACGCATTTGCGCAGCTTGTTGCAAGTAGCATCTGGCGGTGTGGTGTTTACTACCATTCAAAAATTTCTTCCAGAAACGAAGGGAGACCAATATTCTGAGCTCACGGACAGAGACAACATTGTAGTGGTGGCAGACGAAGCACACCGCAGTCAATACGATTTTATAGATGGTTTTGCTCGCCATATGCGGGATGCCTTGCCCAATGCATCTTTTATTGGATTTACTGGCACACCCATTGAGCGGGAAGACGCCAATACACGCTCTGTGTTTGGCGATTATGTGCACATCTATGACATACAACAAGCGGTGGAAGATGGCGCTACAGTGCGCATTTTTTACGAAAGTCGCTTAGCAAAAATTCAATTGGATGAAGCAGCACAAAAGATCATAGACCAAGAGGTAGACGAACTCACGGAAAGTGATGAATTAACAGAGCGACAAAAAGACTTCGCAAAATGGACGAGTAAAGAAGCCATTGTGGGCAGCGAAGAACGTTTGGCACAAGTAGCACAAGACTTAGTACACCATTTTGAGCAACGCGCTGATGCCATGGAAGGCAAAGGAATGATTGTGGCCATGAGCCGCAGAATATGTGTTGCACTGCACGATCAGATTGTGAAAATTCGTCCAGAATGGTACAGCCCAAAAGACAGTGAAGGAAAGATAAAAGTGATCATGACCGGTTCTGCCAGCGACCCTGTTACATGGCAAGAGCACATACGTAACAAACCTCGCAGAAAGGCCATTGGCGATCGACTTAAAACTCCTTCGGACCCGCTTAAACTGGTTATTGTGCGTGATATGTGGTTAACAGGATTTGACGCACCATGCTTGCACACGCTTTACGTTGACAAGCCCATGAACGGGCACAACTTAATGCAAGCTATTGCCAGAGTTAATCGTGTATTCAAAGACAAAACAGGTGGCCTTGTGGTAGACTATCTGGGCATTGCTCAAGATTTGAAAAAAGCCTTAGCTATCTACACCGATTCGGGCGGTAAAGGAAAACCGAATTATGACTTAGAAGAGGCTGTTGCCAAAATGCAAGAGCTTTATGAAATAGTAGTAGACATGTTTGGTGAGTTTGACTACATGAACTATTTTGAGTTAGAACCTCGCCAACGCCTCGACTTCATAAGAGATTCGATGGATTTCATCTTAGCATTGAAAGAAGGAAAAGAGCGCTTTAATCAAAACGTAACAAGGCTTTCACAAGCATTTGGCATTTCAGTTCCACATCCATCGGCAATAGCCATAAGAGATGAACTTGGGTATTTTCAAGCTGTAAAAGCCTTGATTGCAAAGATTTCAGAAAAGCAAAAAAAGCGATCAGACGAAGAGCTAGAAACGGCCATTCGACAAATCATTTCAGACGCTTTGGTAAGTGATGAGGTGATAGATGTATTTCAAGCTGCTGGACTCGAAAAACCAGAGATTTCTATTCTTTCTGATGAGTTTTTAGCTGAAGTTCAAGGCATGCAACGCAAGAATTTAGCCCTTGAATTATTAAAACGCCTTCTGAACGAAGAGTTGAAAACGCGTTCTAAAACGAATATCACTCAAAGCAAGAAGTTTTCTGAATTACTCGCAGAGGCTGTAAAGCGATATCAAAATGGTTTGCTAACGGCATCCCAAATCATTGAAGAACTCATTAAACTCGCTAAAGACATCAAAGAAGCCGATAGCAGAGGCGAAAAACTTGGCCTTCGAGTAGATGAGTTGGCTTTTTATGATGCGCTGCACGTGAGCGAAAATGCAGAGGCAGTTCTTGGTGACGAAACGCTGCGTGCTATTTCACGTGAATTGGTAGATAGTCTTCGAAAAAGTATTTCTATCGATTGGAACATTAAAGAAAGTGTACAAGCCGCAATTCGAGTTCGCATCAAGCGCATCCTTCGTAAATACAAGTATCCACCCGAAGAAACGCAAGAAGCCATTAATGCAGTAATGCAACAAACCGAAACTTTAGCGAAGATGTGGGCAAAAGAGTGAATTGAGCTTTTTAAAAATTTCAATTTTTTATTCAAAG
>CAZWXC010000216.1:0-5190 GCA_964637935.1 uncultured Flavobacteriales bacterium
TTTGCTAAAGATCATTTCAAACTTGAGTTCTTTTAAAGGTGAGAGTTCTTTTAGAACATGGGCTTACCGCATTGTTCGCAATCATTTTCTGAACGAGCAAATAAAACCAAAAGAAATCTTTGCTAGCAGTTTTGAAGAATTAGGTGAGCGCTTAGATGCAGCCGAAAACATTGAACTTTCGGCTGAAGAACAAGAAACAAAAAAGGAAGAAATAAAAGAAGTAAGATTACAATGCCTATCGGGTATGTTGCTTTGCCTTACCAAAGAGCAACGTTTGATTTATATCATTGGTGACATTTTTGGCGCAGACCACCATGTAGGTTCTGAAATCATGGAAATATCGGCCGACAATTACCGCAAAAAACTCAGCAACGCACGAAAACAGCTGCACAATTTTATGCTCAACAAATGTGGTTTGGTGAATAAAGCAAACCCGTGTAGGTGTCACAAAAAAGTAACCGTAGCGCTAGACCGCGGCATGGTTGACGCTAAAAACCTTCTCTTTAATAAAAAAGAATACGCCACTTTTCAGAATGCAATAGAACCTGAGATGAATTATTTGGTAGATGAATCTGAGCGATTGTATACCGAACTGCATCGCAGTCATAGTTACAAAACCACATTTGAAAAAAAGAACTTCATAGAACTGATTCTTGAAAGCGCAGATTGGCGAGACCGATTGAATTTGAATTGAAGTCTAAAGCTCAACACAAAAGACAATAGAAGTGAAAAGAAATTGTCGTACCACTGGCGCGACAATTGATACTTTCTTTTGGGGACTCATTTCAAGAGAAAAACCTCCGAAGAATGATACAATTCGAAGATGCTTTTCCTGATTTTACAATTGTGCCACCGCTGGCGGCACAATTAAGCTGGTCACATTTTATAGAGCTATTACGGGTAAAAAGAATAGATACAAGAATTTTTTAAACGTTAGAATAAATCGAAGAAACTTGGAATAATAGAGAACTACCAGCCAAGGAAAAGTTAGAAGCAAAAGCCAGAATAGATCAAAAGAAATTTCTTGAATCATAAAGCAATTGTAAGTTCTCGAAAGCCCCAATTGGCGAGACCGATTGAATTTGAATTGATTTTATCTATAAAGTAATCACACATTGAAAAACCTCTTGTCTAATCAGGCAAAGAGGTTTTTTTATGCCTTTTCATAATTACATACAACCCAGTAAGCCCATTGTTATGTTAGCAGGACACTTCGCAACAGCCCTTATTGCACATCAAAAATTTCCTAAAAAGGGAGCCTTGCTTTTCTTCTTAATCGCTTCACAATTGCAAGATTTACTTTGGTTAACTTTCCATTATTTGGGTTTAGAACCCACTGTTCCTGTTGACTTGCTGAATGTTACATTGATGAACATCACTGTGGATATGGTCTATAGCCACGATCTATTACCCCAGCTGGCATGGATGGCTCTTGCCTTTTTAATAGGAAAACTACTATTTAAGAAAAACAACATTGCCATAGCTGGTGCTTTATTAGTACTTGGGCATTACATGCTCGACTTACTCTCAGGCTATCCTCATCACATTTTTGGCGAAGATTCACCTGAAGTTGGCTTAGGGCTGTACCTTTCTAACGTGTATCTAGCCATAATAATAGAGGCAATATTTACAGGAATAGTACTCGCATATTATTTTATTGTCGATTCTAAAAAGAGCCAACCTCGTAGCACAAAAAACAAACTGCAAATAGCAGGTCTATTTGCTTTTGGTATAGGATTTTTATTGACCATAGCAACCGTCTCATTACGTCAATGGTTTAATATTCCTGCGTTTGATGCGCCCTTTAATACCGCCATGCTGTCGCTTGTGTTTACTTATTTACCTATGATTGTTTACCTACAGTATTTTGTTGGGAGTGAAAAATCAAGTTCCATTTAAAGCAAAATCGTCTAACAAATAAGTTTTTTTCTCCAAAGTGTTCACACATTGAAAAACCTCTTGTCTAATCAGGCAAAGAGGTTTTTTTTATGCTTTTATTCATTCGAATTTTCTTAGTGCTTTATGGCGCTATTGCCTTGGGAACGGGTTTCCTAGGAATCTCAGCTAAGTTTGATCCAGCATCGGCTCCTGCCGTTGATAACAACCACCGCTTTGTAGCAGCCATTTGGGCTGCCATGTCCATTGCCTTTTTCTATGTGGCATGGAATCCATCTGAAGTGGCCTTTTTCAGGTTTTTGATGCTGGCCCTTTTCATTGGTGGCTTAGTCAGAGCCTACGGATTGCGCTACTATCCAGCAACTCCTTTCATGATTTTCGGAATTCTGTTGGAATTAGTACCAACCGCCATCATGCTTTGGATGCACATCAAACTGCTTAATGAAGGCGCACTTTAAACAACAAACAATTCATAACAATACATGAAACAATCCAAACAAAAAGTACTCATAACAGGCGGTGGTTCCGGCATTGGACTTTCACTAGCTCAAAAATTTATGAATCATGGCCATGAGGTAATCATCACTGGCCGAAATCTCCAAAAACTGGAAAAGGTGAAAGCTGACTTTCCACAAATAAATATTTACCAAAGTGATGTGACAAAAGAAGATGATGTGAAGTCATTGGCAAATCAAATTCAGAACACATTTGGCGGAATAGATGTATTGGTGAACAATGCGGGAATCATGGTTTTGCTAGATACTGGCAATGAAACAAACGATTTGCAAAAGCAATTCGAAGAAATTGAAATCAACTATCATGCGCCCATTCGCATGTTGCATTACTTTTTGCCACAATTAAAAAAGAGCAAGAGTGGCACATTAATCAATGTTTCTTCAGGATTGGCTTATGTGTCATTTGCGCAAGCACCAGTTTATTCTGGCACCAAAGCCGCTGTTCATTTTTGGACACAAGCCATACGGCCACAATTGAAACCACACAATATAAAAGTGGTGGAGCTTTTACCGCCAGTAGTTGACACCAAACTAGCCAAAGACGCAGATTTGAAAGATGACAATCTGAAGCCAATGCCTCCTGAAAAGCTCGCTGAACTTTTCTGGAAAGATTACACCAATGGTAAAGAAGAAATTACTCCTGGTCTTTCAAAACAATTGCGATTAATGAGCCGCTTGGCGCCAAAGTTCATTTTCGGCCAACTCAACAAACAACCTATTCCGAACAACTAAACCTGTGAAAAACGCACTACCCTACATTTCAATCATCGGCATTGCTGCCTTTGTTGGCAATATGATTGTAATCGGTCTCGGATTTGGCCTTTATTGGCAATCGCTGGACCCAATGACTTTTATGGAGCAATTCGGACTACAGTTTCCCTACTTGCTCGCGCCAACCATGGGCATTTTGCTGCCCGCACTTATCGCCACCATTGCTTTGGTAGTGAATGCGAAAGGGCGAAAAGAAGTACGCAAAAACTGGATCGTTGCACTTGTAGGATTAATGATGGCTTGCACCATCACTAGCGTTTATCACTTACCAACCAACTTCGGTTTCATGGAAATGAAATACTCAGCCGAAGAGGCAATCAGCAAACTAAACCTATGGATGCTATTGCATTGGGTTCGCACAGCCATAGTGCTTGTATCTGCAGTATTTGCTATCAAAGCTTTTCAAATTTCAAACAATAACTAAATCTAAAAACTAATAAACATGGACAATTTCTTAATCATCAACCTACAAGCCATTATCGGCACCATCAGCATCATTCTAGCCTTCAATTGGTGGATTAAACCTCGCATTGCAAACCTCTCTATTCAAGATGCTTTGCTTCCTTTTGTTTTTCTAAACACCTTCAGATACTTAGGCTTATCCTTCATGGCCAAAGAGCAATTTTACGATGGTTTTCCTACCGATTTCTTAACAACAGTTGGGCTTTGGGATTTGACTACTGCAGTTCTTGCTGTAATTGCTGCAATCGCCTTGAAAAATAAATGGTCGTTTGCCATTCCTCTTGTTTGGGTGTTTAACATTGTAGGTTTTTCGGATTTGATTACTGCATTTCCTCAGTTCTTCGGAAACAAGCTCTACGATCACGATCTTGGCTTTATTTGGTTGATGTTTGTGACTTATGGATTAGCTACATTCCTAAGCCACATCTACATTTTCATCCGATTGATTAAGAACTTGAGAAAGAAATAATATGAAAACCAACATTAAGTTAATTGGTCTTTTCCTAGTTGGAATTGCTTTGATTTCAGAAATCACAGCACAAGAAATCTATCCAGGAAAGAAGACTAAAATGGAGAAGGATATTTCTGCAGCGTTTCCATTCGAATCGAAATTTTTAGCACTTGGAACAGAAAAAGTGCATTATGTAGAATCAGGTGAAGGTGATCCAATATTACTGCTTCACGGCTTGCCTGCCAATCTGTATTTATACAGAAATATCATCCCAAACATCGACAGCAATAAAAAAGTGATTGCCTTAGATTTCCTTGGGTTTGGAAAATCAAGTTTTCCTGCTGACAGCAACGTATCCGTAGAAGTTCAGTACAAAATGCTTTGCGATTTTATCGAAGCCAAGCAACTTAAAAATGTGACGCTTTTTGTACAAGATATCGGCTCCATTGCAGGTATGCTCTACGCCATAAGGCATCCAGAAAACGTGAAAGGAATCACCATTTTTGAAGCGCCATTCATGCCAGCAGAAGTAATGTATAATCAACTTCCATTTAGCTTTAAGGCATTTATGCGCTTGACGCGGACGGATAAAGGCAATGAAAAGCTGATGGTAAAAAAGAACTTTGCTGGTAAAAAAATAGCAGTCAATTTCTTCACTGGCAGAAAGCTTCCAAAAGAAGCTTACCCATTCTACACGCAGCCTTGGGATGAGGAAGTAAGAAGGTATGCCATCACCAGAGGACCAGATCCTGCGGTGTTATCATACACCAAAGGCAAGGGCGACAGCGAGTTTAAGCGCTTGCTCGAAACCATTTCAACCGGAATGCGTGAAACTGAACTTCCAATACTCTACATGTATGCAAAAAAAGGCTTGGTAAACCAGAAAGCAGCGGTTGAATACGCCATGGCAAATTTCAAAAATGCCAAATTCGTTTATCTAGGTAAAGGAAAGCACTTTCTAACCGAAAGTCATCCTCTGCAGATGAGCAAACGATTCAACGAATGGTTTGTCAAACTTTGACCTTTTTCAAATAACACAAACAGCAAAGCGGTTTCAGATTTTCTGGGGCCGCTTTTTTTTGATTTAAGCCTCGT
>CAZWXC010000217.1:0-5150 GCA_964637935.1 uncultured Flavobacteriales bacterium
CAAAAATTTTCAAAATAACTTTTTAAACTTACACAGTTATTGAAATACTACCTAGTCAAATATTTTATTTATTAGAAAATCTATTGGTTCAAAATAAGAATCTTTTAAATAATTATAATAATCTATCTTGTATTGGCTTCCAAAACTTAAATCTAAACCTAAAATAAGTTTATTTTTAGATTTTAAGTTTTCAAGTTTTTCAATTACAAGATTAACATTTTGAGCTTTTGTTTTAAAAAGTTCAATTTTCTTTAAATTTAAATATTTAGTTTCGTCAAACTTTTTTTGATTAGCAAAAATTATTTTTATGAATGGGACATACTGTTTTACGTGTATAAACTTATTAACACTATTTTTTATAGTAATTTCTTTTGTTCCAATACTAAATGAATTAATAGACTTGAAGAGATTAATATAAAAATCAATCCTTTTATCAACTTCAATTGATACATAATCTATATGCTTATTTCTTACAGATATTAACTCTGATTCTGATATACATTCTCTTATGCTAATCATTTTGATTATTTTTTAGATTCCTTAAATGTTTTAATCTTTCTTCTAACTCATTAATCTCATTTTCTATTGAAACTTCAAAAATTGTATTGTAAATATCTATCAGTTTCATTTTAATGATAGGTTCATCGATTATTTCAATGGTTTCTTTGAGTAATATTTTTTTATCTTTAGATATATCCACATGTTTATTATTGAACTTCAAATCAAGTAATTTATTAAGATCAACTATTACTTCCTCAATCTTATCTTTTGCAAAATCACCAATTAAACCATTATTAATAAAAAATGACTCCGAAAGTAAATCACTTATGTTTGCTCCAAAAGTATTTGTCGGTCTTTCAAAATCATCAATATTTAATACATTGCTGAATTGGCTATCTTTTTTTAAAAAGACAATTGAATTGTTTGGCAAATCAGATAATGTTAGCGGATCGTGAGTCGTAAAAATTATTTGAATTTTTGGGTTTTCCATTTCTGAATTAACTTTCTTCTTTTTGATATTATCAAAAACTTTGATTTCTAAAGTGTTAAAAATTTCTGGAAGTGTTTTGTTTAATGCATCAATATATTTTCTCTTCCATAAAGGATGATAACCTAAATCTGCTTCATCAAGAATTAATAAATAATTTTCACTTTCTCTTGTGTGATTTTTTTCTATTGTAAATTCATATAAAGTTGAATACAAATTCAAAAGTGATTTCTCTCCAAATGATAATTTTTTATCGGATACAATATCAATAAAATCAATTGATGCTATCGGAATAGATGAAAAATATGTTTTTACTTTTACATAAGCTTGAATTATTTGTGAAAGAATTTCTTTTGTCTCTTCATTCTTTACATTAAGGCTTAAGTAGGATTTTTTTTCAATGAGGTTTTGATTTTTAATAATTAAATCATAGAAATCTTTAATTGCTTTAATACCATTAATATCAGTAGTAATTTTTTCTTTAATTATTTGAGTATCCTCGCCACTTAAAATTGAAAACCTATTATACAAAGTATTGCATCTTTGAATTAATTTATCATATTCATTGATATCAACTTCTTCAGGTTTATCATAAAATCCTTTATCTGTTTGAATTATATATTTTGCTAATACATAATTTAAGGTTTCTTCAAAACTCTTTGCTTTTAAGATTTTATTATAGTCAAGAGTTCCTGATAATTCAGTTATAGCAAAGGTGTCATTTAGAAGTAGGTATGACAATAGGGATACCTCTATATTTTTTATAAAGTCATCAGAGCTGTGAATTAAATGAGAGTTTTGCTCATCATTATTTTTATATTGAGGCAAATCCCAAATTTCTTTTAAAGCATCAGTAACATTACCACTTTTAAGTATAGATAAATATGATTTCAAAAGATTTCTTGTATCAGGAAGGTATTCCTGACTCAGATCTCTTTCAATTGTGTATTTTAAAGTTTCACCTTTATTTGGATTTCCTAAGTTTGAATCGATATAAACTTTTGTAAAATCTCTTTTGTGTAGTTTACTTGGCTTAATAATTAGATTTTCATAAGTAGGGAAATCAGGATAAATATCTTTTATTCTTTGACTAACATTGCTCTCCAAGAATATAACTTCTTTTAATATACCAACATTGTAAATGTCTTCTAAAGTTTTTTCTGAATGTTTCGATTCAATATTTAATAGAGTATAAAAATCTGAAACATTTTTGTCATAAATAGGAGAATAATAGAGTTCTGTATAGGAATTATATTCAAACTTTTTAAATTCTATGTTTTCAAAAAAGCTTATCCTGGGTTTAGTCTGTTCAATAAAACTTCCATTTTCATTTCTACTGCCAATCCTGTTGTCAATAAAATATTCTATTCCTTGACTAGTTAATTTCTCATATACAAAAATTGCTGGTGTATCTTCTTGATAACTTTTATGAATTATTTTTAATATTGTTGTTTTACCTACACCATTTGCACCAACTATTCCTGAAATTAAACTGATCTCATTAGAATAAAAATCATTTATAAATTTATTGTTTTCTTTTCTATAAATAGTTATATCGTTATCAGTGATATATTCGAAATCATAAAAATATTTGCCTCCAAAGTTTAAAACTTGTGGCTCATTATTAAATAAATATTTATGTTCTTTTATGTAAATAGCTGCTAATACCATGTTTTTATAAAAATCTTTCTTTTAGTTCATACATTCTTGCTATAAGTTTTTCAAACTCTAATGTTTCACCATAAATCATAAATTCCTGCATTGCTTGGTAGTCTTTTTTCCAAAGTTCTGTTACTTCTGCTGGTGGAATAAAATTTATTGTTTGTGGTGTGTGTAAATCATAAGAAATTCCTCTTATAGGTGTGTATTTACTTCGGTGTTGGACTAGTGTTTCGAATAGTTCTTTATTTTTTATTGCTTCTTTACCATAATCGTGGTCCATTAGTTTTTCTATATCGTAAAGATGTCTTGACATTCTGTAATGTCTTATGTTTTCAACTGGCTTTAGAAATTCTTCATGCAGCAACATTATTTTTTCTAAAAAAGTCTTGGTTGGCACCACTACAATTACTTCAAATGGTTGAATTGTAAAAGCTTGTTCTGGATATATTTGGCCAATGATTGATTGAATTGTCTTTTGTTCGTTTGGTTCTAGCAAAGCTCTTGCTCCTAATTCAATGATAACCCTTTGCGGAATGTATTCTCCTGGTTCAACTATTGAGTTGTATTCTAATACTATACGATGCGGATCACTGGTGTCATCTATTTTATCATCAAAGATTAAATTATAATTTTCTTTATTTACTCCCAGTTTTTCCAGTTCTGAAATCAATTCATCTTTAAATTCTCCTACAATAAAATTACCTGAAGCTTTACGTAGTTTTTTTATTTGTGTTTTTGATAGTTCTCCTTCAAATCCTAAGATTGTTCTGTCAATTGATAAATCAATATCTTCTGAGAAACGTTCTATTAAGTTATAGGCTTTACTTAATGATGTGCCGCCTTTAAAAACTAAATGTTGTGCAAATTTTGAAGAAATTATTGCTTTTAACGTAATGGTTACCCACCAATCTTTTTCTATTGCATCGGTAGGAAGTCCTGTTTGATTATTGACTTGGTTTAGTATCTCAAGCCTTCTTTTTTCGGATAGTTTAAGCCACTCGTTCATATTAGTCTTCATTTATTAATTCAAGGATTGTATTTCTAATCCATGTTGGTGCTGCAACACTATCTTCTTTTATGCTTTCAATGGACATTTGGTGCAATACTTTTTTAATTTTTTGTTTAGCATTTTCATCTACATTGTCTTTGCCTAACTCTTTTAATCCTTGGATTACAATGTTGAGTTTTTTATCTTTAATGGTCAGGTTTTTGGGAGTGGTTTTTTTGAATGTGATGGTTCTTTTACCTACTTTAATTTTTCTTGGTGCTCCATCAGTCAAATAGACTACATTCATTGGTACTTGTGTTGATAAGCCAAGTTGTTGCAATGCTTGTACACCTGTAGAAATTATTCTTGCTTTATCTCTTTTTGCTATGGCAACTGCAATTTCTTCTGTTGAAGGGTACAGGGTTCCAAGGATTTTATCGTTTTTGGGATATATATAAATACCGTGTGCTAAACGAATTAAAACTTCTTTTTTTTCTAATCGCAATAGTACCTTTTTTACATTTTCGGCAGTACCGAACTCTATAAAATCGGTTATAAATAGAATACTTCCTTTTTTTAAAGATTTTATTTTTTCTTCTATTTGATTGTGAATAGATTGTGGTTTCATTTTAATGTTATGTTTGTCCCAAATTTAGTAAAAAAATGGGACAAAAAACATTTGATATTATTATTTTGTTAAAGAATAGAAATTACAAAAAGGATAAGTATTTGTATTTATTATTAAGCAAAATTTTTATATCACTTAAAAGCTTTTCTTTATGCAGAAATGTTGACTGAAAAAGTAAATTATATATAGCTATCATAGAGAATTTAGAAAATAAATTAATATTTTTTTTACTCCAAAAATATAACTTACCATTTATTTTATAAATAAATCCCTCGAAAGTTGTAGTTCCATTTTTATACTTTACAACACTGAAAACATTGCAATTGATGTTTTTAATTTCATCAGGATGTAAAATTTCCATTTCATTTATCATTTTGTTAAACTCAAATTTTTTATTTGACTTCAACATTCTTCCTTTTCTTTCGGTGTTATAAATTTCTTGAGAAAAATTAATATTTTCAAGTTGAAATAGCCTATAATTATTTCTTTTAAGCTTACCAAGATTAATTTTGTTTTTTACAACAAACTCTTTTAATAGATATTCTTGAACCATAGCATTTTTTCGTAAAAAACGAAAAAACTTAAAAGATGACATTTCAAAAAATGGCTCATAAGGATTAATGTTATCAATATCCTTGACATTATCATTTTTTTTGTGAAAGTCAAATGCTTTTTTATGGGCTATATACATCAAAGTATAGTGAATACCATTTTCACCAAAACTGAATGTATATTTTTCTCGGTTTTCGTTAGGTTGAGTATAAAAGAAGAAGTTAGGAAATTCCAAAATAGTAATACTTTAAATTAATTTAAATCTTCATCATCAAAATAAAAACGACACTATCTCAAAAAGTGTGTAAACTTAAAAAGTTGTTATTATAAAT
>CAZWXC010000218.1:0-2291 GCA_964637935.1 uncultured Flavobacteriales bacterium
ATTGCCTTCATGGCCTGTCCGTTTTCAAAATGAAAACTTCAGATCTAACTTTGAAAGCACTGTAATGGAAAATGCTCCTGCACATCTTGCTTTTTCATCTTATTGGATAGATTTTAATGAAATGGTGAAGTTTGAGAGCAAATATTATGAGTGGATGTCTCTGATCTCAAAATCTCCAAAATCAGAACATTATCAGTCCTTGGTTTATGACATCATAATCAAGATTCAGAAGTTTCAGCAATCATCTCACCTGAAAACGATTCGATGATGGATGAATCAAAACATATCATTAAAAGTCAACGGTTTCAGGTAACGATGTCCGGTGAAAAGGATGCCCATCAAATACAATCTGATATTAGTAATGTTCAAGATTCTCGCACGCGTCAATTGATCGAACAAGTGATGGATAAATTCGACCCGCAAGACAGTATTTATCAATTTGATGAAGTGGAGTTGGAGTTAGGCACATTGTCAAAAAACAATTTTGAAAATGAGTTAATTCAAAGAATAGAAGAAGAGTTGACGGCATTCTTACGTAACAACATCAAGGCCAATGGTGACCTCCGAAATGGAAAACGAATCTTAAATGCTAATCAAAGTATAAGTCAATTCATACACTTTTTGGAACACGGCTATTTAGATAGGACGCGCAACTTTTCATCTTCTCCTAAGCAATTGTTACATCAGTTGATAGATGGTCATACCAGTCAGTTAATTTCGATTCTTAATAAATATGGCTCTAATTATCTCATAAGGCAAAGGCTAATTGCTCAGTTTAAAGATCCTGAGCTTGAAAGCATTGTGAAGGCAATAGCGCCAGCTGAAAGTTCTTATATGCTCTTGTATAAAAGTGAGATGATAAAGCAGCAGGAGCGAAAGCAAACGGTAGAAGTTGCAATTGGCGCATATAGAAATGCAGTTTGGGAAGTAGTGCTTGCTTATCTATTTAAGCAAGAAGGGAGCTATTATAATAGAAAGGCCTTTCTGCATTTCTTAATCGAAAGTATCGCCATAAAGTATAATATGACGTATGAAACGCTCTTGAAGCTCTCCTTTCAGGCCATCTCAAAAGAAAAAGGCGCTCCAACTGCATTTAATAAGATACTCGAAGAACTGAATGAAGAAATAAACAGCAAAGGAATAATTGGAAACGTTCAATCAACACCAGAAAAATCGAAGTTTTTTCTTGAACTTATTACGGAATACATAGTCCGTGGAACGTTTTCGTGGAATGTTAAACCACTCTCAAAAAGTGAATTGAATCATAGGCTGTTTGCCTTGATCCAAACAAATGAACAGGCATTTAAACCATATTTTAAAAAATGGTTCTTGAAAACAGATCGTGTTGAGCGTTTATACTATTTACTTGGCGATAGATTGGTTGATCTTTTACTTGAAAAAATAGATGAAAAGGCTTACTCAAGAATAAAGGATTTCGAGCAGGTCATTTCTGTGGACATGTCTAAGTTAGATTATCATGTTGGTGCAAAATGGAAGAAAATCGAATCTATAATTACACTGCTCTATCTAAGGACCTTAGTTATACGTGGGAAAAGCTCAGAACCATTGGAGTCAATATTTTTAAAAGAAGTTGAAGCGGAATTCTCATTAGATAAAGCATCATTTGTTTTAATACTAGAGCAATTGAGTCTGACATTGCCAATTGCTAAATCTTCAATTGTAAAAAAGCATCTTTCGGCTATAACAATTACTGAAAAATCGCAGGCATCTCGCCTTCAAAACTTTTGGAAGAAGCTAGAAGGACAGCTAAAGTTGGCACTTAAAAGAGTTGACCAAACGGAATGGTCAACTTGGTTTAAAATTCAGTTAGAATCCTATCAAAAGTCTTTTGATAAGGATTCGAGAAACTTCTTCAACCAGCTTCGGCATATGCTAGAGAAACTTGAGGTTCCAACACATGTTGTAGATGAATGGATTAAAGCAGGAGTAAGGAGTAGAGAAGAGTATGAATTCAGGTTATTTTCAACCCTATCGGGAGAAAAGGAAAGTGCCAGTGTCAAGGAAGCAAGTCAGGTTTCTTCATTGATAGTTTTGGCTTTCTTAAAAGATGTTTATGCGTTAACGCTCATTGATATAACGAAAACAGAGCGATTGGCAAAGGTTGTGGAAGCCTTGATCAAACAGTCTGATAAATATCGAATAGAACTAAACTTACTATTAAAAGAGGCAATAAAGCAGAGTGGAAAAAATGAAGCCTTGAGCAAATTGCATGCTTATCTAGTGGACCTATCAAAGTCTTCAGAGCTAAAAGAGATTCGTCATGTTCAAGC
>CAZWXC010000218.1:2301-5137 GCA_964637935.1 uncultured Flavobacteriales bacterium
GCTTACCGTGGTGGATTGCATCCTATTCATTGGATCGATTTAATGCAGATTTCGAATCTATTTGGTCTTCAGAAAACATTCGTAAAAGGTTGATTGATGCTTTGAATAAGAGTGAACATGTGAATGAATTTTCTAAAACGCTATCGCTTAAAAATCAATTCAAAGTGCTCGCGGCTCTGCCCACGAAATCAGCTACAAATAAATTTTTGATTGGTACGAATCAGCAATCTGGTTTATGGATTCTCCTAGAGATAATTGAGAGAAACTTAGTGCCAGCGGGAATAGTTTCAGTTCAGGAATTTTTAGCATTAAAGTCTCGATTGTTCACCTATATTATTGAGCACAAACAATCATCACCAAATGAGTTAATGATCGAATTTGAGAAATGGGTTGTTACAAATAAAAAATTACAAACTACTTCGGGATTAGCGCTTCTATATGAAGCCATAAAAAACGTTGAGTTCAAAAGTGATACTGCCCAAGCCAAAGTCTATTCCGAATTAAAATCTAGGCTGATCAAAAACCGTGAAGAGCATATTGTCTTTCATAGTTTACCAAAGTCGTTAGAAGGGTTTTTACAAATACATGAAGGTATTTCCAAAATAAGGTATGCCTCTTCAAGTTCTTTGACAGTAAGACTGATGGCGATTAGAGAAAAAGAAGAACAACAAATATCCTTGTGGTTAGGTCTATCTGAGTTTAGAACTACACTTTTCAAGGATTTATCCATAAAAGAATTACAAGCGTTCATTACTGATTTAATCCATCCAATTCAACGTCAATATTTTATATCTGGATTTTCACTTTATCAAGAAAGTAAGCTGCTCTCCGTTGGTCAAAGAAAAATACTTGAATTCAAGTATTTAGAACTCATTCTCATTAGTTTAAGCACTAGGTCCTTAGATACATGGAGTCATCAAAATTGGGCCTTCTTACTAACCGAAATTGGAAAATTAGAATTAGGGGAAAAGAGAACAATTGAGTTGATTCTAAATCTTCAGGAAAGCGTGGTTGGCTCTCCAAAACAAAATAACGAAGTCTATATTACTTTGATTACATCCGTTCTGGAAGAGTTAAGCCAAATCTCTCATGCACAAGCTCCAAAGGTGAAGAATTATCAGGGGCTAAAGAATGATGAACAAGAAATAGAAGAGAAAGATTATAAGAAGTTGGGAGAAAAAGAACCTCACGAGCTCATTGATCCTTTGTTTATAGACAATGCAGGGTTAATTCTCCTTTGGCCATTCTTAGCTATGCTTTTTGATCGCTGTGGTCTTACTATAAACGGAGATTTTTTGGAAGATCAAAATCGTCATAAAGCTGCATTGCTGCTTCATTATGCAGCTACGGGGTCGGTAGATCTGGATACTCCAGAAACCACCATTCACAAGGTTTTATGCGGAATTCATCCTACTTTCCCTTTAGATCAGGGAGTAGATGTTAATGTAGAAAATCTAAAAGTTGTTGATGGATTGTTATACAACATTACACAACAGTGGTCGCCTTTGAAAGGAACCTCTATTGATAGTTTGAGGAGTTCATTTATACAACGAGAAGGTAGGCTAGAAGAGGAGGAAGATCGATTTTATATGATCATCGAAAAGAAAGCATTTGACATGCTCTTGAATCAAATACCTTGGAACATCGATAAGATCAAATTGAGTTGGATGCACAAAATGCTGGAGGTGGAATGGAACACTTAAAACATATTGCCAAGTCTTTAGATCAGGAGATTCAATGGTTTGAGCAAGTGGTGGATACCGCACTTACACTTTATTTTAAGAATGAATGCGATCTTTCTTCCATAGAAGAGCACCATTTGCCAGAAATAGAAATAAAAGACTCTTCTTACCTAAAATTAGTAGATGAGCTGGAATTGAACTTTCATGAAAGACTAGTGCTCATTACTGCACTGATTCCTCATATTAAACCCAATTGCCTGGATATTTTCCTTATTAAAAATCAGAATTTAGATGCTTTCTATGCTGAATTTGGTGGTCGAAAAAACGCAGAGATAGCAGGTTTTTTTCCAACATTGTCGACTGCTTGCTTCATAATAGCTGGAGATAGCACAGAAAAGCGATTGAACTTTGTTTCTCATTTCCATAGTGGACATAGGCTTTTTACAAGGGGCGTTTTAGAGCTTAATTCAGAAACTGAATTTGGATTGAATCAAGAGCTTAAAATTTCTCAAGAGTATTTAGGGTTGTTTCTGACTGGAAAAGCTCAACTTCCTCAATACAGCAGCAAATTTCCTGCGAAGGAAATCTCTACTGATATGGGATGGGAAGATTTGGTGATTGATCAAAACCTGAGAGAAGACTTAGCGGAAGTAAAAGACTGGCTTGCACACAGCGATCAAATTTTAAATGAATGGAAGCTATCTAAGAATCTAAGAGCAGGCTATCGAGTGCTGTTTTACGGGCCTCCTGGCACAGGTAAAACGTTGGCCGCAACCCTTCTGGGAAAAGAAACCAAACGACCCGTATTTAGAGTTGATTTATCATTGGTTGTTTCAAAGTACATTGGAGAAACAGAAAAAAACCTTGGGCGCTTGTTTGATGAGGCGGAGCACAAACAATGGATTCTATTTTTTGATGAAGCAGATGCGTTGTTTGGAAAGCGCACTCAAACCAAAGGAGCAAACGACCGCTATGCTAACCAAGAGGTGGCTTATTTACTTCAACGTATCGAAAATTTTGCGGGTTTAGTAATCCTAGCTACGAACATTCAAACCAATATAGACGAAGCATTTTCTAGGCGTTTTCAAAGCATGGTTTACTTTCCAAAGCCAGGAGTAGAAGAACGAAAAATGCTCTGGAAAAAATTGTTTGAG
>CAZWXC010000219.1:0-5136 GCA_964637935.1 uncultured Flavobacteriales bacterium
GGCTAAATCCCGCCGTTTTATTCAAATTTCCTACTCCGGAAGTCCGGAATGTGGGCGAAACGATTTTTCTGACCTGTTTCTCGGAGAACAGAAGGAAATAATCCAGTGCCTCCCGTCTGACAGTTCCAACCAGCCTCTCAGCGTAGGCATTCATGTTCGGGGCAGCAGTACAGATATTAACTCCCTTAATATCATACCAGCGGTAATTGAGGTTAGTGAATTGGGAAGCATTGTCGTAGATTAGAGTTTTCTTTTGCCCCTCAAATTTCACTGAAAATAGTTCAATACGCTGTTTTACGAATTCTCGACAGGGATTTTCCGTCAAATCAAACTGGATGATTTTCCGTGATCTCAGCTCCATAATCAAAAGGAGATAGAATCTTTTTTCGAATAGAGTATCTATGGTCATGAAATCCATTGAAAAGAGTGAATCCCAATGAATTTTCAAGAACTTTGTCCAGGATCCATTTGGCTGGATCAAACCTTGTTTTCTATAGTTCTGGATAATCTTGTTTACCGTAGTGTAGTGTAGTGAATTTCAATATTGATTTTCTTAAGCTCATTGGCAATCTTCTGGCAGCCCCAAAGAGGATTATCCTGCTTCATCTCAAGAATAAGGCTCTTAATATCTTTGGCTACTGGTTTTCGACCTGGTGGTTTGTGCTTATATGTCCAGAAATTTTTGATGAATCGGCGTTGCCAATTAAGAATTGTTTCCGGTTTCACGATTGTTAGATGACTGATTACCCTTTTTGACAGGGAATTCAGCATGGCCAGGCTGAATTTATCTGTCTTAGAGTAAATCAGCCTCCGATTCTGAAGATTGAGGTGTCTCCGATAGATTTCATTTTCCTTCTTGAGGAGGAGCATTGTAAGAATGACATTCTTTCTACTCTTGAAGAAGATTTTGAATATTGAATCAAGCAGTAATAACAGGAAGCTGAACATGCTTCCATTATCGGAATGTAGAAATATTTCCATATTCAACGATTCAGATGAGGAATACTAATGGGCGCTGTTGCTTTTACATCTTTTATGATGTATACTTCTTTTATGAAACAACAGTGGGATGTGGAGTTCTATTCAGACGAAGAGGGATTCTGCGAACTAGAAACTTGGATTCTAAAGCAAAAGGAATCCCATCGCGACAAGATAATCGCCTGGATTGATAAACTGCAGGAAATGGGACCACTCCAGCCCCGCCCCGATGCTGATATTTTAACAGATGGGATTCATGAGCTTCGAATCAAGGTCGCTCATAACCAGGTAAGGATCCTGTACTTTTTTGTGTTTCAGAACAGGATTGACCTGACCCATCCCTTTTACAAGAATGTCTCCAAGGTCCCGAAGACGGAGATTCACAAGGCAATTCAGATTAGAACAGATTACCTGAGGAGGAACAAAGAATGAGATATAACGATTTCAAGGAGTCTCTCCGTAAAAATGACCCGGATCTCAATATCAGGGTTCGAGCAGAAAAACTGAGAGTTGATTTGGCAGTAGCCATTGCACGAAAGCGTGAAGAAGAGGGTCTGTCCCAAAGTGTCATTGCCAGGCTGGCTCATCTTACTCAACAGCAGGTGAGTAAGATTGAAAACGGGGAGAATTGCAATATTGATACCTACTTAAAGGCAATGGCTGCATTGGGAATGAATTTTCACGATCTGGCGGTATAGCCTTGAAACAAATTGGGAAGTCGATATGCTACATAATCCGTTGAAGAGTACAGGACATCGTCAACTACTGACGCCAGTATCGACGCCTTTATAATATGAGCGTAGAAGGACTATATGAGAGTAGTTGCTCATAAGCCATTTTTATGTGGCTCTATAGAGCTCTATATGAATGACATCACGAGGCGATCATTATTCAGGTTCTAGTGGGCCCTGGTCGGTAGCTTCGCTACCTGCTCGGGCATGCGTCCTGCGCGAAAGATTAATCCTTTCAAAGGAAGCATTTAGGACGATTTCAAGCGGATCGTCCTTTTTGTTTTTTGGGCTCAAAAGGGAACTGACGCTCTTATTGACGCCTTTTGGTTTGTGAGGACTTCCCCCGAAATCATAGATCCCTTAGAAAACTAAATGGTTTTCAAGTACCTGCTTTGATGATGATTAGTCTACAGATAGGTGCTATCATTAAATAGAAAAATTTATTCTTCTAAGAACGAAAATCAAAGTGCATCAGAAACCTATTCGAGAGGAAAAAAAATACCATGGTCGAATTTCAGTTCTTTGAAGGCTGCCCTAACTCAGATTGTACTTTTAAAAATTTGATGGAACTTGTTGATGAACAGGTTATTTCAAAAAAGGAATTGGTCATCACAAAAATAAAGGATCCTGAGCAATCAGAAAAATATCACTTCCAGGGATCACCAACTATTTTGATAAATGGTAGAGATATCTGCACAGGAACAATTCCAAAAGGTTCGAGCTATTCATGTCGGACCTATGTATTCGATGAAATCAGAACTGGCATTATAGGCAAAGAATATATTCGTCAGAAATATGACGAATTTAAGTGATGCATCTTTCCTGGATATTCCGGTCAAGACTGCCGCTAATTCCGGCAGATTTCTACCTGGACTTCCCCCAAAATCTTAGACACCTTCATTTAGTAGAAGTCAGGAGAACGGAAGTCCTATGGGAACATTAAAATACACCGCCAAAAAATTCCGACACCACCACTCCTTGCCTTTACCTTTCTCACGCCATACATTACCGCAATGAATTCAAGAATATACCGCAGTCTAATTATTGTCACTTTCGTATTGTTCTTATCCTCTTGTGCAAATTTGCTGCTACCCGAGGATCTTCCTTAGGAGGCACAGAACTTTATTGTTCTCGTGAATGATTATCGGGAGTCAAAAGGTCTTTCGCGACTTCAGTGGGATCCAGCCCTTGGAGGCGTGGCTCAAGCCCATAGTCAGGATATGTACGATCGGTCCTTCTTCAGTCACACCAACCCCGATGGGGAGGATCCATTCGATCGCATGAGTGCTGCCGGAATCTCTTATGAAAGTGCCGCGGAAAATATTGCAAAAGGATATACCACCGGTCAAGCCGTACTTAACGGATGGATCAATAGCCCAGGTCATCGTGCGAATATTGAAAATGCAGCCTACACCCACCATGGATTAGGGTATGTCGAATCGGGTAACTATTGGACCCACGTATTCGCCAAGAATCCATCAAGCGACTAATAACAGAAAAGCCTTTTGGGTAAGCTACATTCGTGAACACAACAAGCAGGTCCTGGGTTTAAGAAACCCAACTCCTCCTTAGGCACGGCACTTGGTTATTTTTAACGATTATCTCTGCACCAATAGAGGGATGATCTCGAGCTTAGGTGTAACCGAGGTAAGAATGAACAACTGGAAGATTCCTCATGATTTAGAAGTCGAAATTAGAAAACGAGATACAAGATGCGTGTACTGTAACAACCCTTTCTCCAAAGACAACCCACCGACTTGGGAACACATCATTAACGATGCATCGATAGTTTCCCTTGACAATATTGCTTTATGCTGCAGAGGGTGTAATTAAGAAAGCTTTGGAGAGAAGTGGCTAATGGCAACATCAGTATCGTTTTCGGAAAATTTTTTTGGGTATCGAGTCTCAAACGCAGAAAAGCCATCTAGTATTTTACTTCACTCTACCAAGAACAGAAATGTGCGAAAGGTTAGTGTACGCTACCGAAAGGCCGTACTAGTGGGGGTACGCTTCTGCTATAAGACCTGGCGATTAATCATATTTCTCCCCGGATGGGAAGGAAGCCCAGGCGGTCCAGCTGGCGTATGACTGTCCGCATCAACGGACTACCATGAATACCCAGTGCATACTTGCGCTCGGCATCGGGGGCGTTGACCAGAAGCCGACGCTTACGAAGCTCGCCAAGTATTCGGGAGGTCTGAACCTGCCCGACTCCCAAATGCAGGTCGCTGTTCTTGATCTGTGGAGTCACCAGGGTGGCAAGAAGAATAGATCGTTCCCGGTCCGAAATACCATTTTTTTGATGAAGTTCGATTATGGCCGGCTCCAGGACGTTTTTTGTCAACCAAGGGTAGTCAAGGAGTTGGTTCACCTTATCGAGTTCCGCTTTTAATCCCGCCAGGACGTAGAGGCACCAACCCAACAGATCATCGTCTTTTCCGGAATCGGCCCGAGCCAAATGGGAATAGTAGGCATTACGATCAGAACAGAAGACGGCTGTAGGATTGATGAGCCTGGCCACCGGCCGGGTGCTACCAACCCGAAAGCCGGCCTTTAACAGGAGGGCATAGGTCAAGAGCCGCACGGTCCTGCCATTTCCGTTGGCAAAAGGATGAATCCAGGCAAATCGGTGATGAGCCAAGGCTATTTTGATGAGGTCATATTTTCCAGGGTCGTCTTTGGCCAGGAACGAAAGAAGCTCTTCCATTAGAGGCTGGACGTCTGCCGCTTCGGGTGGCTGATGTTCGGCGCCACTGATACGTACCGGTATGGTCCGATACGATCCAGGAGTGGCATCACCTTCGGCGGTGACCGAAAGTGAACCCGTGACCTGCCGATGCAACTCCCGCACAAGACGATGATCGATGCGGAAAGCAATCGGGTCGGCTGACCATACCGACTCTACCCAGGCTAAGGCATGATCGATGTTGAGGATTTCCTGAACAGGTTCGGCCACCGGCCTGCCTTCCAGTTCCTTGTCTACCCACTCGGCAATGGTGGTCCGATTGCCTTCGATACGGGCGGACCCAAGACTCTCGAAAATATGAAACAACTGTTTGAGCTGGAAGAACAGCTGGGGTGGCGTGGACCCCCCAAGGACAAAGCGTCTCTGATGATCCAGTTCCAGGATGAGGTCCATGAGGGGGTCATCAAATTCTGGCCTCACCAGTCGCAAAGGAAAGGATACCCGACCGGGCACATTTGCCTCCATCTAACCTAAAGAATTTACATCGTAATCAACTTATTCTATGTCAGAAAAGCAATAACAACAATGATAGATTGAACAATACTTATCATGTAATCGATGGAACATCTATCATCCCTTAGCTCTATTTCGGCCTGGTTGCCCTCGTGGGGACTCTCGGTACGAGTGGTCTCGTGAATAGCGAACAAGAGGTGATGCGGGATTGTGGCGCCGAAGTCATCG
>CAZWXC010000220.1:0-5136 GCA_964637935.1 uncultured Flavobacteriales bacterium
CAGTCAAGCCAAGGCTATAAAACATGTTTACTTCGGCTTGTTCGGCAAATTGGTGGCCAATAAGCATTTGCAATCCGCTTCCCAAAACGGTGCAGGCAATGAATATAAACAAGAATATGAACGCTCTGTTTTTTGATAAACCACTTTTCAAGAGCATGGTTGCCAATGTAATGGCTACGGGCACTTTATGAAGCATGATTCCCGCGGCCAGTTGTTGGTTAAACCCAATGCCATTGCCCGAGATAAGCGAAGCCAACGGCATACCTTCTACCAAGGCGTGAATACACAATGCAACAAAAGAAATGATCAAGCCTTTGTTGTTGTGCGAACCATGTGCATGGCCATGTTCTATTCCTTTTGAATAGTTTTCGAGTAGGATTTGGAGTAAGAATCCGATAAGCAAAACCAGGCCGGCTTTTTCGGGTAAAACCTCAAAAAGCTCGGGTAAAATGTGAGTGAAAATAATGGCAATAAGGAAAGCGCCACCAGCTGAAAGCAGCAAGTAAATCCACTTTTTGTTTTTTGGTGGATTGAAAATGAATAGCGACCCAGCCGCTAAACTCACTATTAAACCTAGAATGTAAGTGATCATGAATTGTTTTGTGCAATAATGATAACCCGCGGTCTGTCTTCAGATGTAGGGTTTAAATCATAGTCCCCGAAAGTAGCTTCTATTTTGAAACCAGCGTCAGAAACCATTGTTGCTAAGTCTTCGCCTGTAAAGGCTTTCACTCTTTCTTGAAATTCGTAATGTGCAGCACCATCAATTACATGGATCGATTTATTAATGAATCCATTGGCGATTTCTCGATTTATTCTGAATTCAACGCCTTCGTGAATTTGAATTTCTTCTTCAATTAAATGCTTCTTTACAAAAGCGAGATTCAGGTAATCGATAACGAACTTGCCGTTTCCTTTCAGTGATTTTCGAATATTGATTAGCGCATCAACATGTTCTTCATTCGAATCGAAATATCCAAAGCTGGTAAACATATTTAGCGCAAAATCTACGTCAGAAACCAATAATGGCTCACGTATATCTCGAACGAAAAAAGAGAGTCCTTTTTCTGCTGATTTTCTGGCGATAGAAATGGAATTACTTGATAAATCAACACCCGTAGCAGCATAGCCTTGCGAGTGCAGATAAATGGAATGACGGCCTTTGCCACATGCCACATCTAAGAAATGACTATCTGCCTTTGGCTGTAAATAGCGAAGAAGCGCGTCAATAAATTGACGCGCTTCATTTTCATCTCTATTCTTATACAGCAGGTGATAGTAATTGGTATCAAACCAAGTTTCAAACCATTCTTCTGCCATTCTTATTTTGAAGATTTCAAAATTGGTTGAACTGTTGGTGCAGTTGCATCCAAAGGCGTTGGTTGCTCAGACTTTGGAGTAGAAACTATTTTCAATTCGTTGATGATGTTCTTAGCTCCAGCGTATTTGTCAATAATGAACAACACATATCTAATGTCAACAGCAATGGTTCTTTGAAGCGTTGGTTCGAAAGCGATATCACCGCTCATTGCTTCCCAGTTGCCATCAAAAGCACAACCAATTAATTCGCCTTTTCCGTTGATTACTGGGCTACCAGAATTACCACCAGTAATATCAGTATTGGTCAAGAAACAAACTCTTAGCGTGCCGTCTTCACCATATCTGCCATAGTCTTTTGCATTGTAAAGTTCTTTCAACTTAGCAGGAACAATAAACTCATCGTTGGTTGGATCTTCTTTTTCCATGATACCATCAATGGTGGTGAAGTAGTTGTAATACATTGCATCGGCAGGGTAGTAGTCAAGTACGTTACCGTATGTCAAACGCATGGTAGAGTTTGCATTTGGGTAATACGTTTTGTCAACATTCATTTTTCTTAGACCATTTACAAATAGTCTGTTTGAAGTTTCAATTTTATCTTGATTTTCTCCAGACATTGGTGCAACAGTACCTCTGTAGAATGCGATAAAGTCTTTCATCAAATTGAATACAGGGTCTTTGTCCAACGCTTTTGCAGATGGGATTGCCAAGAATTCGTTCAATCTTTCTTCTGAAGTGAAGATCGACTTATCGTACATCTTGTCGATCATCTTCCCAAAATCGTTCTTGTTTTTACTCACCATGTTTTTGAATGATTCTGGTTGTAAATCTTTAGGAACGTCATTGTAGAAAATCTCGAAAAGTGCCGCACTTACTTTCTTATCAGTAGGCATGTTGTAGTCTTTGAAAAACTTTTCTGATCGGCTTTTCAAATCAGCTGTAAGTTGATCTACTTTTTCTTGATTTACTTCTTCGGCACCAAGCACCATATGCAAGCTAGAAGCTCTGTATGACATTAAAAGAGCTTCGCTTCCAGAGAAAATACACTCATTAAAATAGGTGAAGAACATTGCTGTTTCGTTGGATGACTCGAAAGCTGTTTTCCAGTTTTCAAGCACATTTCCGTAAATTTCTTTGCGGCTAGCGTCAGCATTCACCCAATTTTGAAATTCTGCTTCAAGCGCTTCTTTTTTGCCTTTTACATTCAGTCTTTTCAAACCACGTTGCTGACCAATGAAGTATTTCCAGTAGTTGCTTGTTTGAGCGTATTTAGACGCATACTTAATACGAACTTCAGAACTCGCGTTCATGTCTTCTTTCAATAGAGCCAATTTCTTTTCGCGGATTTTCACTGTATTTGGTTGTTTTACAGTAAGTTCTTGTTGAACACCGTATGAACTCAAATAACGATCAGTGCTACCAGGGTAACCCATGATCATTGCAAAATCACCTTTGTCAACGCCATCAATTGATACTGGTAAAAAGTGTTTTGGTGAGTAAGGAACATTATCTGCTGAATAATCAGCTGGTTTGCCATCAGCACCCATGTAAACTCTCATCAATGAGAAATCACCAGTGTGACGTGGCCACATCCAGTTGTCTGTGTCTCCTCCATATTTACCAATGCTTGATGGTGGCGCACCAACCAATCTCACATCTCTAAATGTTTCGTAAACAAAAGCGTAGTATTCATTTCCTTCAAAAAAACTTTTGATCTTAATATCATAATGCGCTTCTACTTCACCTTTATTTTTTCTGAAGCAGCTGCAATAGCCGCTCTAATAGCTTCATTTCTTTCAGAACCTGTAAGTGAGATACTTACTTCGCCCAAAATAGCATCGGTAACATCCCGCATTTCTACCAAAAATCCAGCAGTCATGCCTTTTGCTTGAAGTTCTTCGCCTTTAGCGTAAGCCCAAAAGCCATCAGTCAAGTAATCGTGTTCTGTAGAGCTATTGTCTTGAATAGAACCATAAGCACAGTGGTGGTTTGTTAAGAATAAACCTTGTCCACTAATCATTTCGGCAGTACAAGAACCACCATTTAAAACAACAATAGCGTCTTTAAGACTTGCATTGTTCACATCATAGATTTCGTCAGCGCTCAGCTGTAAACCGTGAGCTTTCATATCTTGGTAGTTTAATCTTTTAACCAAGAGAGGAAGCCACATTCCTTCATCAGCACGTGTAGCAGCTGGTAAAAGCATTACCAAGCCTACAAATGCACTTATTAGTCTCTTCATATTTGCTGTATTTCTGTTTTTGAGGGCGCAAAAATAACAAAGCAATTAAGCTTATCGAACTAGGGATATGACCAACGTTCCAAGTTTTGATTAACAGTTAGCGTAAATTCGCATTGAAACGAAATGTTATTCTAATATATTTGTCGCACTAAAGCCTACAATTGGAAACCTCAACACTCATCGAATTCAAGGAAGAGATTAATAGCCAAGAGCTATTGGTCCGTTTTGAGGGTGAAATAACCGAAGCCGAGGTGAGTAATATTCTCCAATCGGTTGAGAATAGATTAGAGTCTGAAGATGAAAATCCGAAGAAACTAAGGAAAGTCTACAATATCTTGGTTGAAGCACTTCAAAACTTGTATCATCACACTGACAAGTATGAAGACAAATCTTTAGGAAATGGCGCTAAAGTAAAGTCTGTAGCATTCTATTTGTCTAGACAAGATGATGAGTATTTTATTCTTGCAGCAAACTACATTGCACTTGACAACATAGCTCCACTTCAAACTAAACTGGAAAAAATTAATAGTCTTGACAAAGATGGTTTGCGCGACTATTACAAAGAAGTGCTTGATAATGGCCAATACAGCGTGCATGGCGGTGGAGGTCTTGGAATGATAGATATTGCAAGAAAATCTGGAAATAAATTAGAATACTCTTTTCAGGATGTGAATTCTGAATTCGGAGTATTTGTACTGAAAATAAAAGTCTAACCTGAAATTACTACTAAATAGATTAGAAATGGATCCAATCAAAATCGAAGGAACACCGAAAACACCAACTGTGAATTTTAATGCTGAAACAGGTGTTTTGGAAGTAAAAGGTCGCTCAATCCCTGAAAACGCTGTTGAATTCTACAAGCCACTTGTAGACTGGATTGGTAGCTACGGTGATGCAGCGAAGGAAACCACTGAAGTAAACATACAACTAGAATATTTCAATACAAGTTCTTCAAAATGTATTCTTGATGTTTTTAAGAAGCTAGAATCAATCAATGGTAAATCAAACATTACCATCAATTGGCATTACGAAGAAGATGATGAGGATATGTTAGAAGCTGGTGAAGATTATCAAGCTATTATCAATATTCCTTTTAAAATGATTGAAATGGAGGAGATGTAATCATCTCTTTTTAGTAGAATTTATACGGAGCCAGTTGGAAATTTTTTCTAACTGGCTTTTTTGTTTACAGAGTTGGCTCAAATACAATTTTCAGATTCCTTTAGAAAATGAGGTTAGCATGGGTTGCATTCATATATCTAAGATTTGAATCTATGAAAGCACGGACAAAGTGCTTGAAGCTCAATATTAAAACCTACTTGCCTCGGCCTTGGACTACAATAAGCACAGTGTGAATGAGGATTTTAAGATCGACCATTAAGCTCATATTTTCAATGTAAAGCACATCAAACTTGAGGCGTTCGATCATTTCGTCTACATTTTCGGCATATCCATATTTCACTTGACCCCAAGAGGTAATTCCTGGTCTCACTTTGTGTAAATGCTTGTAATGTGGAGCTTGTAACACTATTTGGTCAATGAAAAATTGGCGTTCAGGTCTTGGACCAACCAAG
>CAZWXC010000221.1:0-5115 GCA_964637935.1 uncultured Flavobacteriales bacterium
TGCTCTTTGTTCAAGCTGTCAGTAGCTAGAGCTGAAAATGCTTTGGTAAGTTCTTGACTAACATCGCCTTGATAGGCCAAAATCAGTCGTTCTTTGTGCATGAGTTTATAAAGCTCATACGCAGCTGTAATTTTATCTTCCTGTTGCATGTTGATTATAGGTGTTTTTTATATTTCAAAACCGATTAAAAGCACATCATCAAGCTGAGTTGCTCCATCTTTAAACTTTAAGAATGCTTTGTCCATTTCGTTGATAATGCTGCGCATATCTTGATGTCTATTCTCATAAATAATCTCCTTGATACGCTTGTTATTAAACTTAGCAGAATCATCATGATTCAATTGATCAGGCAAGCCATCTGAATAGATAAAATACCGTGTTCCTTTTTTCAGCGGCATGGTGTGATTTTCGAATGGTGCAAACGGCTTTTTACCTTTTGGCATTCCGCCAATTGCTCTTCGGCTACCTTTTACTTCGGTCAGTTCATCGCCATCAAGCACAATTAAAGGTCTATGAGCTCCTGAAAACGAAACAACTCCCTTTTCATAGTTTACTCTGCAAATGGCTACATCCATTCCATCTTTCACATTTTCATCACCACTCGGATTCAACGTTTTTTGTACTTCTGAGTGCAAAAGCGTAAGCAAGTCTGCTGGCTCCAACTTACCCATTTGCACTAACTCATGTAGTTTGAAATTTCCTATCAGCGAAAGCATTGCACCAGGAACTCCATGTCCTGTACAATCTACAGCCGCTATGTATATGTCATTGATCTTAGGAAATATCCAAGGAAAATCTCCACTAAGCTGATGCTTTGGTTTGTAAAGCAATGCCGAATGTTTAAAACTTTGCCTGATCATTGAAACCGAAGGCACAATGGCTTTTTGCAAGCGCTTGGCGTAGTTGATACTATCGTGAATTAGCTCATTTTGACGATCGATGATGGCTTGTTTCTCTAAGAATTTTTCATGCGCCTCTCTAAGTTGATCTTTTAATTCTCGCTCGCGCCAAGTGGCTGTTACTAGATGCTGGTTGGTTTCAGCCAAATCAGCGTTCTCCATTCTCAACATCTCTAGCTCTTTCTGAATTTCATCTATTTCTACCATAGCGTGTGTTTTGCTTGTAATAAATTGAGTTGAATTGTTGTTGTTAAAAATTAGGTTCTGCCTCATAATCAAGCGCTTTTCTTTTTGTAAATTCTACAACGCGGATTGAAGTTTTCGAAGAACTTATCATAGCCTTGAGGCATCATGTCATAGTAACCAATAATGAAAAATCCATCGTCTTCTAAGCTATTGTAGAATTTCTCCATCACTTTAAGCTTAAGTGCATCATCAAAATAAATCATCACATTTCGGCAAAAAATCATGTTGTATTTTCCGATCGGCTGATCCATCACTAGGTTGTTTTTTTTCCAAGTAATGTTTTTTTTCAGCGTGCTTTTTATCTCAAACTTCGTTGCATCTTCATCAAAGTATTTGTTTACGTCAAAGTGTTCAAACGTTTTGGAGAGCGAATCTTTGTATTTGTGTCTATGGCTGAAATAGTCTCCTTTTGCAGCAACTTCGAGCACTCTAGAACTCAAATCAGTACCTGTAAGGTTAGATCTCAGCGTGAGCCCCAGCTCAGATAACAAAATAGCCATGGTATAGACTTCTTCGCCTGATGAGCAGCCTGCATGCCACACTTTCAGTGTCTTGTATTGGAAAAAACTGGTAAGAATTTCATGAACTTCTTGCCAGAAATCAGGATTTCTGAAAAGCTCGGTTAGGTTAACGGTCATGTCATCAATAAACGTGACTAAGAACTCGCGATCTTTTAACAATCTTGACCAAAGCTCTAGTGTGCCGGTCATTCTGTGTTTGAGCAACACGCGATTTAATCCCCGTGTTAACGAACTCATTTCGTAGTTCGTAAAATCGATTCCGTATTTTATTTTGAGCGTTGAGGTTACGGCTTTCACTTCTTCTGCCGATACCATTTGATTAGTTTTTTCTAGGGTGCTTATCATGACTTCTAGTTCTTTTTTTTGATGGATTACACTAGTTCTTTAAGCTTTAACACTTCTTCTTCATTTGATGCAAACTCGTGTAGTCGATTAATAAACCCGATGTCTATCATCCATATAAAAACAGGCTTCACTGTTAACCCCTCGCTTTCGTAGTTCGCCACTATTTTTAGTGTTGTTAACCCAGCAAGCTCTTCACTAATCTGGTCTACCAACTCTTTGTCACCTGGGCTATAAAACTTAGGCACATCACCATAAATAAAGTTCTTAAGTATATCAGCCAAAGCACTTACTACTGAGGCAGTTAAGATATTATCTGCTTCAAGCAAAAGCTCTTTAGAAAGTTCATCTTCAAGGGTAGAATCTGGGTTGATTGGATGCGCTACTTTGAAGAAATTCTTTACATCTTCTTCAGAGAAAAGCAAATAAGTTAAGCCTGAATATTCGCCCTTGAGGCGTGTTTCTAGAATGGCTTCGGCCTGAGCGAAATGATGTTTTAAATCATCAGCGCTAATGTTGTCTACAACCGAAAGCTGAAGATCCTTAATCAATATTTTAGAGCCTACAAAAAACGAAAGTGAATCAGCTGCTTTTGAAAGTGAAATATTGAATATCTCTTTAAGAATGTCTTTTTCAAGTGTGTTTTTAAACATGTCTGTATTGTTTTTGGGATGGGTTTGACTATGCAACTTTTCTGAGATGCTTTGACTTATCTTGAACTAATCTGAATATCGAAGGCACATCTAGTATTAGGCAAACATTTCCGTTTCCTAATATGGTAGCGCTCTTAAACAGCGGGTTGGCGCCCAGCATACCTTTGAGATGTTTCTCTACAATCTCTTGCTGCAGCAACAACTTGTCTACCACTATACCAAATAGCCTGTTTTGATACCTTACCACAATCACATCCAGCTTCTTATCCTGATCTGTAGATTTTTGTATTTGGGTATTGCCAATACCTTCATACAGTTCTGATAAAAAGACAACCGATATTGGGTTGCCCAAATACTCAGTTAAGCAGCCCTTTGGCAATCGATGAAGGTCTTTTGCAGTGAGCGACAGCACTGCTTCTGTATAATTAATAGTAATGGCATATTCTTGCTTTTCAAGTTCGAAAAGAAGTGCTCCTTTTACTGCCAAAGAAGATGGCAAATGCAAGGATATGGTGCTTCCTTTTCCAACAATTGTATCAAGCTGAACTCTACCACCAATGCTCTCTACGGCACGTTTCACTACATCCATTCCTACGCCTCTGCCCGATACCTCATTCACTACTTCTGCATTAGAAAAGCCTGGTTCAAAAATGTACATCAGAATTTCGTCTCTCGTTAGCACTTTAGCGGTTTCCTTGTCTACAAGGCCCTTGCTGATTGCTTTTTTCAAGATTTTTTCTGGATCCATTCCATAGCCATCATCGGCTACTTGAATCACCACGCTATCGTTTTCATTTCTAGCATTTAGTGTTACGCGACCTTTGATTGGTTTGCCATACAATTTTCGGCCATCACTGTTTTCTATCCCGTGGCTCACTGCATTTCTTACCAAGTGAATCATGGCATCAGAAATGGTTTTGAGCACATTACGGTCTATTTCAATTTCGGCACCTTCTACATATAGCTCCACATCTTTGCCTTCAATGTTTGCTACATCACGCACTATTCGGGTAAACTTGTTGAACAAAAAGCCCACTTTTACCAAGCGAATATTCATGATACCATACTGCAAATCAGATACAATACGGTTTAAACGATCAAAGTTATTGAAGCTGTTATTTTCGTTGGCCAGGTTAGCGCTTACTGTGTCGCGTTCTATCAATAACTCACCAATGAGGTTCATCAAATCATCTACTTTGCGCGTGGGCACTTGAATAGATTCTGAAAAGCTAATTCTTGATTTTTGCTGCGCGTCATCATCAGATGCCACTGGCAATTCTGCTTGCGCTTCTGCTTCATGACTCTCTTCTGTTTCTAGTTCAGCTTTAATTGCCGCTACAGGAACAGATGCTGCTTTAGTTGCTTCATTTTCGGCTACAATTAAATGCTCATCTTTTACTCTTAAGCCTTGCTCCTTTGCAAAAGACTCAGCTATTTCTTTTATGGAAAGCACTTTCTCTTCACCAACTTCTGCTGTTGGTATAGCATTTTCTGCAACTTCTGCCAAAACCTCGGTTTCTGCTTCTGGTATCGAAATCGCCCCTTCTTTTTCAGTCACTTCAGCTGAGGCGGCTTCATTGGCTGTATCAACTGATTGGTTTTCTTCTGCTTGAGGCGCTACATTAGCGATTGAAGAAGCCATTTCATCGGCTGGTGCGGCTGGTTGCACTGTTACAGCAGGCGCATGTTCAGCCTTTATCTTTCCGTGATACACTTGAAGCTTTGTGCGCAAGCCTTTATAGCTCACTTTTTCACCAGAGGCTAAGGCATCGATCATCTCGTTTACCTTATCCAAAGCTCTAAACAAATACTCGATGAGTTCTTTGGGAAGCTGGCCATTGTTTTTCTTTATTTCTCCGAAAAGATCTTCGATAACATGCGCTAAATCTCCTATTTCATGAAACCCCATCCCCAAGGCATTGCCTTTAAGGGTATGCATGATTCTGAAAATCTCATCAATTTTATAACTATCACTGGGGTTGCTTTCGAGTTCGGTGAGTGCATTATTTAAGCCCTCTATCATATCAATTGCTTCCGCAATAAATAGTTCTTTGTATTCGTCTTCTGCCATTTTTTTAGCTTAAACAGGTTACTACAAATCCACCCAATTCATCAAGTGGAAGAATGTGATCAACTTTGCCGGTTTCTGCGGCTTCACGGGGCATACCGTACACTACAGATGTTGCTTCATCTTGCGCAATGGTTCTGCCACCTTTGTCTTTAATTTTAATGGTGCCATCTCTTCCATCAGCTCCCATGCCTGTGAGCACAATGCTTATAAGCTTGTCTTTGTAAACATCTGCTGCGGATAAAAAAAGTGCGTCTACTGACGGATTATTGAAGCTTTTGAATTGCTCGCTGGTTTCGCTTACTATTACTCTACCTAGCTTTCGCTCAAGTGTTTGATTGGCCAAACCCGATAATAAATAAACCGTTCCTCGCTTTATCTTATCG
>CAZWXC010000222.1:0-5115 GCA_964637935.1 uncultured Flavobacteriales bacterium
TATACACTTCTGGTTCAACCGGAAAACCAAAAGGCGTGGTGCACACCTGCGGTGGCTACATGGTGTATGCTGCCTATTCGTTTCAGAATGTGTTTCAATACCAAGAAAGCGATATTTATTGGTGTACAGCCGATGTGGGCTGGATTACAGGCCATACATACATTGTTTACGGACCACTGCTTTCGGGCGCTACTACCATGATGTTTGAAGGCGTGCCAACGTATCCTGACGCAGGCCGTTTTTGGCAAGTGTGTGATAAGCACGGAGTGAATATTTTCTACACCGCGCCAACCGCTATTCGCGCATTGATGGCTTACGGAGACGATCACGTGTTGAGCTACAGCCTAGATTCCTTAAGGGTTTTAGGAACAGTGGGCGAACCAATTAACGAAGAAGCGTGGCGCTGGTATCACTTGCATGTGGGCAAAGGAAAATGCCCAATTGTTGACACGTGGTGGCAAACCGAAACCGGTGGAATCATGATTTCTGGCTTGGGCGATTTAAGTCCGCAGCGCCCTGCGCATGCCGGTTATCCGTTACCAGGAATTCAGCCCGTGTTGCTCGATCAAGAAGGCAAAGAAATTACTGAAAATGGGGTAGAGGGTTACTTGTGCATCAAGCATCCTTGGCCGTCTATTTTGCGCACCACTTATGGCGATCACGAGCGATGCAAAATCACTTACTTCTCGCACTACAAAAACCATTATTTCACTGGCGATGGCGCCAAGCGTGACGAAAACGGCATGTATCGCATCATAGGTCGAGTAGATGACGTGATCAACGTGAGTGGCCACCGATTTGGCACAGCCGAAATTGAAAATGCTATCAATGCAAATGGTCGTGTAGTAGAAAGCGCAGTAGTTGGCTATCCGCACGACATCAAAGGACAAGGAATTTATGCCTACGTAGTATGCGAAACCATGCCCGAAGACCAAAACGAAGCGCGTGCTGAAATCATCGAAACCGTGGTGGAGCAAATTGGTAAGATTGCTAAGCCTGAAAAAATTCAATTTGTAACCGGTTTACCAAAAACCCGTTCTGGAAAAATCATGCGCAGAATCCTACGTAAAGTAGCCGAAGGCGAAGCGGACAAACTGGGCGATGTAAGCACATTGCTTGATCCAGATGTGGTGGACGAAATTGTGAAAGGAGCGGTTTAGTAGTGGGTAGTAGGTAGTGGGTAGTTTGTAGTATGCAGTGCGCAGTTGGCCGTGGGTAGTTGGTAGTAGGTAGTGGGCAGTATGCAGTGAAAAATTGAAGAGTGAATTCTTTAAATGATTTGAATTTTTAAGTCCTAATACTCGTACTCATTGTAGCATGCCAAATCGGAGCCATCCCCTCTAAAAGAGGGGTGTCCCGATGAAATCGGGACGGGGTGTGTTAAAATAAGGGCATTACGCCAACAACTATAAAACATGAGGAGGAAAGCCCGCAATTGCTTTCCTCTTTTTTGTTTCTGAAATTGCTGTAGCTTATTCGAGGGGATTGGGTTATGTTTGAAATCCTTGTTATCCATTGCTCACTTGATAGAGGCGGGAATGAGACATTTCAACTACAATAGCTCGATTTAATACCATGGCTAAGAATCAAAAGATAGAAGTAAAGGGTTCAGAAATTACCATTTATAAAGGTGAGGATGACGATTATTTGTCGCTTACTGATATTGCTAGGTACAAGGATGCAAGCAATATGGATACTATCATTCAGAATTGGCTTAGAAATCGAAATACTATTGAGTTGCTTGGTTTTTGGGAACAGATGTATAATCCCAATTTTAAACCCCTCGAATTCGAGGGGTTTAGAAAACAAGCTGGCTTAAATAGCTTTGTCCTTACCCCTAAACGCTGGATCGAAACTACTCAAGCCATCGGGATTATATCAAAATCAGGCAGGTATGGTGGGACATTCGCCCACAAAGACATTGCTTTTGAATTTGCTTCCTGGATTTCTATTGAGTTTAAACTCTATGTTATCAAGGAGTTTCAACGACTTAAAGAAGATGAAAATAGCCGACAAAAACTCGATTGGAGCCTCCAGCGTACCTTAGCCAAGGTAAATTACAGAATTCATACAGACTCCATAAGAGAGAGTCTTATTCCAAGCAAGCTTTCTACTAAACAAACTGCTTTGGTCTATGCTTCTGAGGCCGATTTGCTCAACATGGCCTTATTTGGACTGACGGCTGCTGATTGGCGATCTGTTAACCCTGATCTAAAAGGCAATATGCGCGATCATGCAACGCTCGAGCAATTGGTTGTGCTTTCTAACTTGGAGAGTGTGAACTCGGTCCTTATTCGTCAAGGATTGAATCAAGCAGAAAGATTAAGTCAGCTGAATCACATCGCAATTACTCAGATGACTTCGTTGCTGAATAGTTCACACTTGAAAAAACTGGATAAATGAAATAGTTTCACTTTAAGTATCTATCACACCCATTTTGATTTCAGCATGTATGCCGCATTAAAATAACATTCTCGCTTTTCAGATCAAGAATTGAAGAGTAAAAGAGTGAAGAGTAAAAGAGTTAAAGAGTGAAGAGTTTATTTAAGGATTCGAATTGTCAGTCTTAATACTCTCTACTTAATACTTAATTCTAAAAAGCTTTTGAAGAACGAGCTATGGTCGAAGCACGCTTAGTGACAACAAAGTTCAAAGAGGGAAGCGAGCCATTGCTTTCCTCTTTTTTGTGTTTTAGAATAGGTTGAGGTTATTCGAAGGGATTGGGTTATGTTTGAGCTGTCAGAAAACTACCAAATGGAGATACCCAAATTTCACGAAACCTTTGTTCCAATTTTAAAAGTGCTTGATAGTGGGGAAACTCTTCAAGCAAGAGAGTTATATCAAAAAGTAATCGATCAATTTTATTCTGGGTTATCGGAGAGTCAATTGGAGGAAAAAACAAAGAGTGGAGACCGACTGATTATTAATAGAATTGCTTGGGGTAAGTCTTATTTGAAAAAAGGTGGTTTCATTGAGTTCCCGAAAAGAGGCTTTGTTAAGATCACAGAAAAAGGAAAGGCCAAGAGTTCATCTAATTTAACCTTAAAACAAGTAGAGAATTCAGAGAACTTTCTTGAATTCTATAATGAAGAGAATTCGAAACCAGATTCAGCTCCAATCAAGATATCCAATGCCTCGCCACAAGATTTGATAGATGAAGGTTTTAACGCGATTGACCTCCAAGTTAAAGATGAGTTGCTTGAAAAACTTAAATCAATTGATCCATTTTACTTTGAAAAAGTCATACTGATTCTTTTGAAAAAAATGGGCTATGGTGATTTTATTGAAACAGCAAAAACTGGAGATGGCGGAATTGATGGAATTATCAATGAAGACAAGCTAGGTCTTGACAAAATCTACATTCAAGCTAAACGCTATGGTGAGAATAAAGTAAGGGAGAAGGACATAAGAAACTTTATTGGCGCCATGAGCGGTGACACTCAAAAAGGAGTTTTTGTTACAACTTCAAATTTTGACGCAGGCGCTATAAAAAAGGCAAATGACGCTCACCACACGATTATCTTAATTAATGGTTTGAAGCTTGTTGACCTGATGCATCAGTATAATGTTGGAGTTCAAGTGAAAAACACATATGAGGTTAAAGAACTAGATAACGACTTTTTTGATGGGGAATAATTAATGAAATCAAGGAAGAAAATCCACCCCAATCACATTTGTAATCCATTTGTCTTGCAATCAAATAGTGAAAGATCATCTTCATCAAAACCAAAACAACCTGCTCAACCCAACAGCCCCACATTGCCATTTACCGTATTCAAGTAGCTTGCTTTGTCTCGGTTGGTTTTTGATTGCTGGCGCCTTAATCGATTTGACATCTAAAACCTGAAAAGTAAACACATTTGTTTACTTTTGCTTTCTTCTAAACAAGTATTAATGTTACCAACGCTAGATAAAATAAGAGGAGTGCATCCAGGTTCTGTTTTGAAAAGGGAATTGAAGATTCGAAAAATCAAAGGGACGCAGTTGGCAGAGATGCTAAGTGAGCACAAGCAAACCATTAGCGCAATCCTTAATAATCGCAGAGCGATTAATCCGAGTCTTTCTATCAAATTGGCCAGTCAATTCAACATTGATGAAGACTACTTTATGATGTTGCAAGCATGTTATGACGTGAAGCAAGCTTTAGAGAAACAGACAAAACAAACACCAAACCTTAGCTTGCTAAGAAAAGCCCTTTTTTGGGATACGACATACGATAATATTGATTGGCAGAAGAATAAGCGTGCAGTTATAAAGCGTGTTTTAGAACGTGGTAACGATCAAGAAATCAATGAAATCATATCCTTTTATGGTAAGCAAGTAGTAATGGATGAAGTAAAGCTAATAGGTGAGAGCAGACTGGCTGCTTTTGACGAAAATATCCACCGATTCCACTTGGTTTGAAGTTGCATACTAACACAGTTTCTCTATTACTATGGGATACATTGAATAAATTGATGGCCTTGGAGGTTTTTAATCCCTTCAGAATGGTAGGCGGCACTGCACTAAGTCTTCAACTGGGTCATAGAGAATCGGTTGATATCGATTTGTTTACTGATTCAGCATACGGCTCAATTGATTTTAGGGAAATTGAACAGATACTGAAAAGCAACTTTTCTTATGTTGATTTTCATATGAATGAAACCATTGGTTTAGGAAAGTCTTATTTCATTGGGAACAATGAAAATGAACTCGTGAAACTTGATCTGTTTTACACCGATCCATTTGTTTTTCCTTTGATCTCAGCGCAAAATATCCGTCTTGCCAGTTTAGAAGAAATAGCAGCAATGAAAATGGAAGTTATTGCCCAAAATGGTAGAAAGAAGGATTTTTGGGATGTGCATGAATTGCTTGAGAAATTCAGCTTGAACGAAATACTGGATTTTTATCTAAAAAGGAATCCTTATGGATATTCAAAAGAAGAGTTGTTGTTTAAAGTGATCGATTTTGAAACGGCCGAAAATGATTTTACGCCAAATTGTTTTCGAGGTAAAGTTTGGGAGTTAATTAAACTCGATTTTGAAACAATAAATGCTTTTTAGTTTAAATTTCAAACAATTCCCAAACTAGACCCTCCCCAATCACATTTGTAATCCATTTGTCTTGCAATCAAAT
>CAZWXC010000223.1:0-5103 GCA_964637935.1 uncultured Flavobacteriales bacterium
TACCAAAGCATCTATCAAAGAAATGGTGCTTCCAGGTTTGTTGGCGGTAGTTGTTCCTGTAGGATTTGGATTCCTTGGTGGACCTGAAATGCTGGGTGGTTTGCTTGCTGGTGTTACTTCAGCAGGTGTATTGATGGCTATCTTCCAGTCAAACGCTGGTGGAGCTTGGGACAACGCTAAAAAGATGTTTGAAGAAGGCGTTGAAATCAATGGTCAGATGTATTATAAAGGCTCTGAGCCGCACAAAGCAACCGTTGTTGGAGATACAGTTGGAGATCCATTTAAAGATACTTCTGGTCCTTCGCTGAACATTTTGCTTAAATTGATGTCTGTAGTAGCATTGGTTATTGCGCCATCTATTGCATTAGACAAAGTGGAGGTAATGACAGAAACCACAATCGAAGAAAAAATTGAAACGGTACAAGAAGTTTCAACCACAGAAGCTGATGCTGAAACTGCAAAGTTTGTAGCTGTAGCTGAATAATTTTCTCGATCACTACTATGATTAAGCCCTGGCAAACGCAAGTTTCGTCAGGGCTTTTTTTGTGGGAACTTTTCCAAAGTTCTAATCTTGGAAAAGTTAGACTGAATATGTTCATTCAAAGAAGTTAATAAGTAGAATCGAAGTGAGAACTTGCGTCCCGCTCCTGTCTCAATCTGTGTACTCTCTACTAAATACTTTTTACTAGAAGGGCGGACATCTCAAGCTTTTCGCTCCAATTTTTTCAAAATTTAGAAATACTTCGTAAAGCTTTTCATAAGAGCTTCCTGCGGTCGCTTTACAAAAAGTAACTCCGTCTAATTCTAAATTTCAAAAAGGATTTCCGCTGCAATCTTGGCCGCGGTTCATTCTGTCAAGTTAGTATGTAGCTTTAAGTTCGTTTTTGGTTATACTTAACTTTCTGTTTAGATTTCCATCATTGTAAAACTCGATCCAGCCCATTTTATGTGGCGAAATAGTTGAGTCACCGAGTGCTCTAAGCTGATAATATAATTCGGGATATTTAATCAAAGCATAGTCTGCAAGTTTTTGATCTGAGGTTGAAATGAAAAAGATGGTGTCATTGGTTTCATTCATTTACCATTCGCCCAAGTAAACCGTCTTTGCTCCGAATGAATAAGAAACATAGGAGAAAATTTGGTTTTAGCGCAAAGCAAAATACGTCTGATACATTGTCCCGTCTCCATATCCAAACAAAAGAATAGGTACTTCTCGGTACTCCTTTTTGTAGACCCGATAAGCTTTACGATCCAATTTTGCAGAACAACCAACTAAGAGAACCATTCAACATATGGATAAGATTTGTTTCATTTTCTCAGTTGTTACATCACCAATCAGCCACAATAACTTCCCTATAATTCTCAGGCGAAACAATTAGTTGTTTTCTCACATTATAGGCTTCGCCAAATGATTTTGGAAGTTTCCATTTTTTGCTTGGATTCCACTTCATTTCGTAGGCATCCATTTCTCCATTGCGCTCTTCTATGTAATCAATCTCTTGTTGGGCGTGGGTGCGCCAGAAATAAGCGTTTACGTTAATTTGGTGGTTATTCAAATGCTTTCTTCGCTCATTAATCACATAGTTTTCCCAAAGAGCGCCCACATCATTTCTCAGCTTTATTGGGTTATATTGTTTGATGATAGCATTTCTGATTCCATTGTCTGTGAAGTAAATTTTACGCGTTTTCTTCAACTCGTTTCTGAGGTTTCGGCTAAGCGGACCCAACCTGAAAATGATAAAAGCCTGCTCTAGAATTCGAATGTAGTTTTCAACTGTTTCATTGTCCAAGCCAGTGATTTGTCCAAGTTCGGTGTACGAAACTTGATTGCCTACTTGGTAAGCCAACGCCTGCAATAGCAACTCTAGCTTATCCGATTTCTGCACTTTGTTCCAAGCCAAAATGTCTTTGTATAAATAGCTGTCAGCCAGTGCTGATAATACTTGCTCTTCTTTACCCGGATTATTGATCACATCAGGGTAAGAGCCATAAATAAGTCTGTTTTCCAGCTGTCGATGCTCTTCTAATGATCCAAAATGGTTCGTCAGTTCTTCTAACGAAAAACCGAAAAGATTCATTTCCCATTTTCTGCCGGTAAGCGGCTCGTTGATTTTGTTTGCCAATTCAAACGAAGAAGATCCCGTGGCAATGACTTTAACATCGCTGAGGTTATCAATGATTAGTTTTAAGGTGAGCCCAATATTTTCAATGCGTTGAGCCTCATCAATCACCAATGTTTTATGGGGGCCAATCAAAGATTTGAGTTGACTTGTATTTGCATTTTGAAGTTTTAGTCTGATATCAGGTTCATCACCATTTAGCCAGAGTAGCGAATCTTCGCCCTTAAACATGGAGCGTAACAAAGTCGTTTTTCCTACTTGACGCGGACCAGTGATAATGATCGCCTTTCGGTCAGCTAAATGCACCCTTATTTGCTCTTGAATACTTCTATTTATCATGAATTACGCGAATTGAACCGCTAAATTTATACAAATTCCGCGAATGGAATCGCGTAATTCACGGTTTTTGAAGTTTTAAATTGAAGCTTTTCCTGCGTTTCAACCTTCAGAAATGCTGATGTAAAACCCAACAGGTTTTAAAAACCTGTCGGGTTTAAGGATGATCATTTCAACTTCTCATTTCCTTTATGCCTTTCGGAATCGCGGATTGTTTTCTTCTCCAAATTCTTTTTAAGTGCTTTGGTAAGATCAACACCTGTTTGGTTTGCAAGACATATCAAAACAAAAAGCACATCGGCCATTTCATCGCTAAGGTCTTTGTTTTTGTCGCTTTCCTTTTCGCTTTGTTCGCCATATCTGCGGGCAATAATGCGCGCTACTTCACCTACTTCCTCTGTAAGCATGGCCATGTTGGTGAGTTCATTAAAGTATCGAACTCCAATGGTTTTTATCCATTCATCTACTGCGGCTTGTGCTTGTTCTAGGGTCATAATTTTTCAGTTTAAATCGCTTTCGCAATTTCTTTGGCAATGGCCATTCTGCCCAAATCATTGTAGTGTTCTGTAGGGAAATCACGATCGGTAAAGCATGAATCGGGCAGCAATGAAATGTTGTTTACCACGGTGATTCCTTCCGCTTCAAATTTGTTGGTAAACCAAGCTGCGTTTTGTTGCATCAAGTCGGCTAGATCTTTGTCAACCAACTCAACTGTGCGCTCTATGTTTTCAGGCAAAATGTGAAAAACGAGTTTCCAATCGCGCTCTTTACAAAGGGTAGTTATGGCTTCAAAGTCTTTAATGCGTGGATTTTCGTCATCCAACACAAAAGCATATTGCTTGATAAACTGATCGGCTAGCTGGCGTTTTGGTTGGCGCCAATCTCCCCATTTTTCCACTTCAAACCATTGTTTTACGTTACTTCTTGGTGCTTCAAAGGGTAGTGGAGTTGTTTCCCATAGATCCAATTTTTCTTGTTCGCGTTCTATTGGCGATTTATTATCATAGGCATTCAAGCTTACCAAAAATCGGTTTAGCAACGCAGGACGTTTTGCATACATCACATTTCGCTTGTTTTGAGGCGTTTCCAATTCAGAATAGCGCCAATCAAGTCCAAACGACCGCATGTTAACCGTTACCACAGCTGTTTTGATTCGGCTATTTTCTGGAATCAATTTCAATAGCAACTTGTGCGTGCCAGCATGCGAACCAGGAATATTGAATGCTTCTACCGATTTTTCATTCAGTTGCGCTTCCATCATTTGGCTGATTTTTCGCATGTCGTTGTCATGTGCCGCCTGAGAAAAATTACTCGATGCTGAGGTGTATACCACATCGCAATTTTTCACTTTTTCCACTTGAAATGTTTGGTCGGCTTCTGCCCACAAATACTGTTTATAAACGTCAGAAGATTGGTAGTGCCAAGCCATAGCTAGTAATAATCCAAAAAGCAGCGCTATTTTCAAAACGATCTTCATATCAGAATTGGAAATAAATAAAAGGATGATTGACGGTGCCTGCGAAACCAAGTATCGAATAGATCATTATGGCGTAAATGAACCAACGCGTGGCGAATTTTTGTTGGTTCATCCAGAGATGAATGTTGCTGTCTTTGAAAACCCAATCGCTCAGCAAGAGCAAACCAATAAATGCAATTAAAATGGGAGGGAAGTTGGATAAACTTTCACCGGTTTGGCTACTAATCATCTTTGATAAAAAGCTGATCGCTTGCTCCATGCTGTCGGCTCTGAAAAACACCCAAGCCGCAAATACAATTGCCATGGTCAGCAACCAGCGACTAAACTGAATGAAATGATTTTCAGAAGCTGTTTTGTTCCAAGTATATTTTTCTAAAATGTATGTGACTCCGTGAATTGCTCCCCAAGCCAGAAAGGTGAAATTGGCTCCATGCCAAAAGCCGCTCACAATAAAAATGATCAGAATGTTTGCAATCCAGCGTATACTTGAAACACGGCTACCGCCCAATGGAATGAATAAATAATCGCGAAACCATGTGGAAAGCGAAATATGCCAGCGGCTCCAAAATTCACGGATAGAAGTGGCCGTGTAAGGCGCGTTGAAGTTGGTCATTAAATGCACACCAAACAATTGTGCTGTGCCAATAGCAATGAGCGAATAGCCATGAAAATCGCTGAAAATCTGCAGGCCAAATAAAAGCATAGTTGCAAAAAGTGCGAGGCTGCTGTGTGCACCAATATCGTTGAAAACTGCATCTACCACATTGGCAATATTATCTGCCACACACATTTTAATGAAAAGACCATATAGAATAAATCGGCCGCCATGCTGCAGATTCTTATACGTAAATTTATGCTTGGCAAAAAGCTGCGATTGCAAATTGCTGAAACGCTCAATAGGGCCAGCAACCAACTGCGGAAAATAGCTCACGAAAAGCGCAAACTTGAAAAAGTTCTTTTCTGGAATAGCTTTTTTGTAGTAAACATCAATGGTGTAGCCCAGCGTTTGAAAAGTGTAAAAAGAAATACCAACAGGCAGTAGAAATTGAAAATTGCTGTGCCAATAGTTCAATGCATTATCTGGAATTATTCCCATTGGATTGGCTACATCATCTAAAAACCAATTGAAATATTTGAAGAAAAACAGCAACCCAAGATTGGTGAAAAGAC
>CAZWXC010000224.1:0-5090 GCA_964637935.1 uncultured Flavobacteriales bacterium
AACAAAACCGTTCCTTTTTCACCTTCATAATGAATGGCTTCCACTTCCGTGGAATTTTTCAAGGATTCTACCATTTCTTTAGAAACTACAACAGCAGAATAGTCTTTGTAACGGTATTTCACCTTCCCGCCAAGGGAGGTAACAAGCGTATTTAAAGCTGTTTCATCCCCTTTGAGATAAAGGTGAAATTGGCTTTGAGCGGCTGCCGAATCCAAATCTAATTGAAGCGAAATGGACGCTTTGGTTAGAATTGATTTTTGCGCGAGCGTTGAATGGCCAATAAATAAGCAAAAACAAAAAATGGAAAACGTAATTAGTGATCTGTTCACGATAGTTCGAATTTCGGTAAGTCCCTTATAAAGACGAAATTTTCCGCATTTAGTTTAAGTGTACAATATACGTGGTCGATACCGTTGCTTAACGCAATAAACCTTGGCTTCTCTACACTAAAATAGATTACGGCTTGATCAAATACGTTTTTGGTAATAGGTATGGATGGCGCCTTACACTCAACAATGAGCCACATATACCCGTCAGGATGCACCACTGCAATGTCGGGACGCTTTTTTACACGAGCATAATTAATCTGATACTCAAGCTTTATCAATGAAGGAGGAACGTTTTTTTCATGGATTAAATATTGAATAACATGCTGGCGTACCCACTCTTCTGGAGTTAAAACCAAGTATTTCTTTCTTATCGCATCAAAAATTTGAACTTGGTTGCCTTCGCTTCTAACTTTGGCCTCGAAAATTGGAAGATTTAACGGTGGATATTTTACTGGATCAATCATCCTGTTTTGAGCGAATTATAGCAGATTAAAAAATGTCGAATATCAAACAGTATAGCGCCTTGCTTAAAGAGATACAAAGCAAGCAATTTAAGCCCATTTATTTGCTTAATGGCGAAGAGGCGTATTACATAGATCGGCTTAGTCGCGCCATTATTAAACACGGGCTTGAAGAGCATGAGCGCGATTTTAATTTGACCATCATGTATGGTAAAGATGCTAATCCCGATGCTTTGATCGAAACTTTGAGACGTTTCCCTATGATGGCCGAGCGTCAAGTAGTGGTTTTGCGCGAAGCCCAGAGCATGGATTCGCGCTATTGGGCATCGCTCGAAGGATATTTTAACACTCCTACAAAGAGCACCGTTTTCGTAATAGATTACAAAGAAAAGAAAGCTAACGGAACGCTAAAATGGGTAAAAGCAGCAGGCAAATCTGGGGTGAATGCTTATTTCAAAAAGCATTATGACAATGAAATTCCTGATTTGATAACCAGCATGGTGCGCGAAATGAAATACCGCATCAATCCGCAGGCTGCTCACATGCTTTCAGAATACCTCGGCACCGATCTAGAAAAAATAGAAATGGAGTTGAATAAGCTCACCATTTCTGTGCCGCTATCTAAACAAATTGAAGTAAGTGATGTGCAAGAGCACATTGGCTTTAGCAAAGAATTTAATGTATTTGAATACGTGAGCGCTATTGCTAGAAAAGATCAATTCAAAAGCTACCAAATCGCGCAGTTTTTAGGCAAAAACGACAAGAATAATCCGATGGTGCTTACCATCACGTTTTTGTTTGCACACTTCAGCAAACTAATGATGTATCATGGAGTTAAAGGAAAAGGCGGCTCGGTAAACGATGTGCCAGGAATGAACAATCCATACACATCAAGGCCAATCATAGATTCGGTCAAGCATTACAACCCACGAAAAACAGCCGAAATCATTTCTCTTTTAAGAGAATATGATGCTATGTCAAAAGGTGTTGGAGTTGGAGCTTCAGATCCAGAACAATTGATGAAGGAATTAACCTTTAAGCTTTTGAACTAGCCAGGTTTATCCAAACCACTTTTTTGGTTTCGAAAAACTGATCTTTAAACCAAGGCTGAATGTCCCAGGTTCGATATTCTTTTCCAATCTCAGTAAGCTCATCTGTAAAGTCTCCACCTTTTATGTAAATAAGGCCATTGGGTAAAGTGGCTTGATTGCCCTTTGCTATTTTACCCTTGAGCCAAACGCTGATTTTTGGCAGTGCCGTAACTGCACGACTCACCGCAAAATCGAAGTTCATTTTTAGGTTTTCAACACGCTCATTGGCCGCATAAACATTATGAAGCCCTAATTCTTCTGCCATTTCTTTCACCGCATTTATTTTCTTCCCGATAGAATCTACCAAATAAAATTCGGTTTCAGGGTTCATGATTGCCAACGGAATACCCGGCAAACCGCCACCTGTGCCTACGTCTAGCACACGCTGTTCTGGTGCAAAATCGTTGACCTTAGCAATAGACAAAGAATGCAGAATATGGCGCGTGTGCACATGCTCAGTGTCTTTTCTTGAAATAAGATTTATTCTTTGATTTGTTTCTAGAAGCAAGTCAGCATATTGTAAAAGCAGCGACAATTTTTGCTCTGAAATGGTGGGAAAATGAGCTTTGATAAGCTCTGAGCCTTGACTCATATGGTTTTTGCTGTGTGTTTTAAAATCTCGAACATCAATTCGCGTGCTCTAAATAACTGGGCTTTAACCGTTCCAAGTGGAAGGTTTAGTTCGTCAGCGATTTCTTCATAGCTCATTTCTTCAAAATAGCGCAACTCTACAAGTTGCTTGTATTTTGGTTTCAATTGATCTACAATTTTGTGCATTTCTTCCTTGCGCTGCTCCTTCATAAAAGCTTGCTCAGGATTTAAATTGTCTTCTTCAATATCAATGGTCATTTCATCACCATCTTCATTAGAATAACCTTGATCTAACGAAACCAAAGTGGCTTTCTTTTTCTTTCGAAGAAAATCAATGCAGTTATTAGAAGCTATTTTAAAAAGCCAAGTACTGAATGCAAAATCTGGACGATACTGCTCTAACCTTTTGAATGCTTTCCCGAAAGCTTCAATAGTCAAATCTTCGGCATCATCACGGTTATTCACCATTTTAAACATCATGAAATAGATGTTCTCACGATATGCGCTCATCAATTGCGTATAGGCCCGTTGATTTCCACCTAACGCAGCGTCTACTAAATCGAGGTCTCTTTTCGCTCTATCACTTAGATTTTTGTCTTCCATCCGCTTTTTTTAGTAACGAGGGCAAGCACCGAAAATACAGCATTCAAACAAGAAAGCAGAGGTTCTGCCAAAAAATTCTGAAAGCCATTATAACTAAGGTTAGTCACCTTACTCCATTGGTAATTAACGAGCACAAAACCCAACATTCGCAACAGAAACAAACCTATCGAAATGATAATCAATTCATAAGACGGCAAATAACATAATGCTACAGGCAATACTAACAGTGAAATAACGGCCGTTGAATCGATTAGACTAAGAAGAAACAGAATCTTAAAAGGATAAACCAAACCTGTGCTTAAATGGCGCTTTTTCTGATTTTTCCATGCTTTAAGGCTTGCAGCTGCATCGCTTAGTGTAGTAGCTTTTGGAACTAAGCCTACTTTGGCTTTAGCTTTTACGGCTTCAAGCACAAACAAATCGTCATCGCCACTTTCTATATGTTGGTGACTTGCAAAACCTTTGAGCGAGTAAAAAAGTGATTTTGTATAAGCCATTGCTCTACCCACGCCCATGTAAGGCAAACCAAGTTTTGCAAACGATAAATAAAGCGCTGCAATTCGCTGATTGTCCGTTCTTACAATGCTATTTATTATTCCGGGCCTGTTGTGAAACGCGCCTACTCCTAAAACAAGGTCACTTCCACTTGCGAAAGCCTTCGTAAAACGTTGTAAAACATATGGATCTGATGGAACACAATCGGCATCAGTAAAAATCAGATGTTCATGCTGAGCTAACTTGATTCCAAGGGTGAGCGCATATTTTTTCCCGAAACTTATGCTTGAATTTTTGTATTCAACCACGGCCGTTCGCTTTATGCGACTATCAGTCTGCATCAGCGCTTCAATGGTATCAAAGGTGTCATCAACCGAGCGATCGTCTACAATTACAATTTCGAAATTATCATGTTTTTGCTGCAGCCAAATCGGAATATTCTTGAGCAAATTCTCATCCTCATTTCGAGCGGCAATAATGAGCGAAACACCCATATTATTTGTCATGGCATCATGCTCTTTGATCGCCTTTAAGGCGAAAAAACTAATGAGATACCAAATGATTTGAATGGCTAAAGTAGCCACAAGAATGATGAATAAGATCATGTATGAGCGAAATTGCGGTCGCGAATTTATCGTAAGATAAGGTATGCTATTACGAGTAACAGACTTGCAATAATGAACACGTTTCTGTTCGAAGTTCGTGATGCTCGCTTTACATCTTGTCTTCTCCAACTGTGCTGCATGCGACTTCTCAAGCCTTCTTGGCCTGGCTCAGCGCTTTCTAACTCCATTTCGCGTTTTACAGCGGCCACTCGCGCTTCTAAACGCTCTTTGGTCTCGTTGTAATAACGTGGTTTAAAATCGAATTGCCGGTGCTGTGGTTGCTTGAAGATAAAGCGAATCATGGATGCGAATTTAAAGGTTTTGGCGCAGTGTAATTTGTAACATTTCAATGATGATAATTAGCGTTAATGCTTAGAATAGAACCTGCACTTAATTCTACCTTCACGAAACATGCAAAAAATAAACCAACATCATTTTACGCTTTCAGTTTTGCTTCTACTCATTGGCGGATTATTCTTTTCGGGTAGTCCCAAAATGACGTTTCAAGCTAAGGATGAGCCTTTTGCACCCGTAAGTATTGATGCAGCTGATTCTATTCTATCTACCCTAAATGACGATGAACGCATTGCTCAGATGTTCATAATCAGAGGTGAAAACGAATCTAAAATTACCCCAGGCGGATTCATTCTATCGAGTTTTGATCAAAAAATAAACTATGAAAGCGGCAGGTTAAAACCATTTGTAGGCATAGACCTAAGCATGCCCGAAGCTAGAAGTCCTTTTTTCTTGACTCAAGAATTAATGGCTTCCACTGGAAATGAAGAGGCCATGCGCCAATATGTGCGAACTCTAAGTAAATCGTTAGTAGCACACCACTTCAATTTTGTAATTGGTCCAGCGCTGGATTTGTATGAAAACGTAGACAATCCATATACCAATTACCAAAGCTTTGGT
>CAZWXC010000225.1:0-5078 GCA_964637935.1 uncultured Flavobacteriales bacterium
GCCCAAAATACTTTTGCTTAAGCCAAGAGTAGCTCCAACTTCACGCACTTCATCTTTGAATAATGCATTGAGCGGCTCCACTACTTTCAGTTTCATAAAGTCTGGAAGACCACCCACATTATGATGAGATTTAATAACAGCAGATGGACCTTTAACTGATTTAGATTCGATCACATCAGGATAAATAGTTCCTTGTCCAAGCCACTTAACATCTTCTATCTGATGCGCTTCATCATCAAATACTTCAATGAATACTCTACCAATTGCTTTTCGTTTTCCTTCAGGATCTGAAATGCCTTTCAGTGCATCATAAAATCGCTGAGAAGCATCTACACCTTTCACATTTAAGCCAAGGTCTTTGTATTGATGCAATACATCAGCAAATTCGTTTTTGCGAAGCAATCCGTTATCTACGAAAATGCAATAGAGGTTTTTGCCAATTGCTTTGTGCAGTAAAACTGCAGCAACAGAGCTATCAACTCCACCACTTAACCCGAGTACTACTTTGTCATCACCAAGCTGAGTTTGCAACTGTGCAACAGTTGTTTCAACATACGATTCTGGTGTCCAAGACTGAGCACATTTACAAATACCAACTACATAATTGTGAAGCAATGTTTTGCCATCTGTAGAATGATAAACTTCAGGATGAAATTGAATTCCATAAGTTACCTCATCATTAATTCTGTAACCAGCATTTACAACGTCAGCGGTGCTACAAATTACTTCAGCCTTTTCAGGCAAACTATAAATGGTATCGGCATGGCTCATCCAAACTTGAGAGTTGGATGAAACGCCTTTCAATAGATCTACTTCATGATTCACAAATGAAAGATTTGCACGACCATATTCACGCTTTGAAGAAGCTTGCACTTCGCCACCAAAATTGTGTGCCAAAAACTGCGCTCCATAGCATACACCAAGCAATGGCAGTTTACCTTTTATAGCAGAAAGATCAGGAACTGGATGACCTTCTTGGCGCACCGAAAAAGGGCTTCCGCTAAGAATTACACCTTTTACATGTTCATCTATTGCTGGAAAATCATTGAATGGATGTATTTCACAATACACATTCAACTCACGTACTCGCCTCGCTATCAATTGGGTATATTGAGATCCGAAGTCAAGAATCAAAATCATCTCTTGCATGCGCAAATGTAGATTTATAGCGCATTTTAACACATGAGAATATTACAAAATCTATCAACCGTATTGACTTGATTATTATTCGTAAAATTTCATGAACTACTGGTTACTCCTAAACTTCAATCTTATGGAATAAACTATTAAATCGAAAAATGTGTATGCCAACCCGAATGCCACTCCTTTTAAAACAATACCTGGTTCATTATTGAAATAACTAAAAGCAGAATAGCATATTGCTAGCATTATGTATTGCTTCCATTTGTCTCGAATCCTGACTTTGATATTTTCCATGATTTGATAAAAATAAAAAGGCTCACCTATTATGTGAGCCTCTTTATAAAATATGTTTTAAGCTTATTAAGCTTTCTTAGCTACTAGACTAATTGTCAACTTAATATCATCAGAAAGAACTACATCTTTCAAATAATGAGCCCAAGCTACACCATACTTTTGACGATCAAAAGTCAATGTACCTGCAGCTTTCATCATGTTTCCATCTTCGCTAAATTCTGCATTCTCAAGCATTACTGTTTCTTCATGCGTTTGGCCTTTTACAGTCAAATTACCTTTCACAGTATTTCCTTCCATAGAAGTAACTTCAAAAGATGCCGTTGGGAATTCTTCTACTAAAAAGAAATCAGCTGTTGACAAGTGACCAACTAAATCTGCAGCAGGGTGCTCTTCGCTATAATTTTCGTCCTTAGGCTCGATAGTAGTCATATCGATTGTGAAGTTTCCAGCAACAATTTTGTCGCCTTCTGTCGCAACTCTACCTTCTTTGATTTTAACATCGCCAAAGTGACCATAAACTTGAGCGCCAGCAGTGTTTCCTTCCCAACGAACGTTTGATGATTCAGCATCTACAGCCCAATTTGCTGGGGCTGCTGTTGTTTCTTCAACCATTGGAGCTGCTTCTTCAGTATGTGATTCACCTGAACCAGCGCATGATACAGCGATCATACTGATGGCTGCTGCACTTAAAAATAGATTTCTTGTTTTCATTTTGTATAGATTTTTGTGAGTGCAAATGTATAAAAAGATGTTGGTACACATAATGTGAATACATTATTAATAAATTCAATGGTGAAGGTTAATTCACCAAACCCAACTATTCGGAAATAACCTTTGTACCAAGATTAAATAAGCTGTAAAAAGGAAGTAACTCTTCGCACCATTTATTCGGTTCGTGGCTATATACCAACCAATTATGAACGCGTTCTTGAGGAGTATCAAATGGAAACAAGGCATTTTTAATTTCCTCAATTCTAGTTGAAGCAGTTCCAGCATGCTTTTTGTCATGGCGCAACACCTTCTTTTGGAGGGATGTCAATCGTCTCAAAATCCGAATTTTCTCCGTTTCGCCACTTATTTTGAGATTTTCATTCAATTCTCCAAGCCTAGTCAACAAGTTGTCTAAACTTGATGAAATCTGTTCCATACTTTCATCAACCAGATGTTCATGCGAACCTTCTTTTCGAACTACAAGTTTGAGTAAATCATCGTACTTCAATCTAGCATCTGCATAATTGATCTCTAATTGTGATAATCTCTTTTGCGATTTCTCGGTGCTGATCATGACCATATCGCGCAATAAAGCTGCGGGATAAAAGCAATTTACAGCATCAAATACAAGTTTTAGTTGCAACCAATAGCTCAATTCGCCAGGACCACCAATATATGCTGCATTGGGCAAAATTGCTTCTTGGTACAATGGTCTGAGCACTACATTAGGACTGAAGCGCTCTGGATATTCATCAACCTCTGCTAACAATTCTTGGCTTTCCCAAGAGTGAATGCCGTCTGCGGTAGCGAAACCACCTTCGGTTTTCACTAAACGTTCGCGGTAATAATCCAGCATGTAAAACAGGTTGATTTCGCGGCCTTCAACTTGCAAAGCATAGCCTAATTCAGCAAGCTTTTTATTCGATTTCTCTAAAGCCTTGTTAGAAAATTGTTCTTCTAATTCACGCTTTATGATTGGCTTGAATTGCGATTTTAATCGACTATCGTCTGCATCAATAACCACCACGCCAAATTCACTAAATACACTGTAAACAAAGTCGCGTGTGGCTTCTGCTAAGTTTTTGTTTTGAGCATAAATTGCATCCAACTTAACTAGCGTTTCTTTTTTGAGTGGATCATTTGAAAAAAGTACGGACAGTTTCTGCTTAAAACCAGACAATTGATTCAGCATTAAACGACCAACTGGCCCTTTCGCATCTATTTCCCAACTTACTTTTTCATTGTTAATGAAAACATGATTGATTTCCTCAAAATCATGGTCTTCACTCGCCATCCAGTATACTGGCACTGCTTCTATTCCACTTTCTTGCAATTTTCGCGAAAGCGCAACAGCCGATAATATTTTATGAAAGAAAAATAGCGGTCCACCATAAATACAAAGCTGATGACCAGTTGTTATGGTCACTGCGCCTGAATTTAGCTTTTCAATGTTATCAAAAACTGATTTTGATGCGTATTTCGAGGCTCTCGCTTGCGCTGTAAGCACCTCGACTAACACTGAATAATCTTTACTTTCAGTTGCTCTAGCTTTAGCTGCAGCAATTACTCCTTCAAATGAATGCTCAAAACTATAACACTCAGATATGTCTTCCTTTTGATCCAAATAATCTTGAACCAATGCTGGAAGTGCTGCCTTAAGTGTATCAGTTAATTGCAAAATATTTAGTTTTTAAAGATGTAGTGCAATAATCCTAATTTGAACAGACATGCGCTTGTCAAGTTTTCTTAACAGCCGCATTTCTATTCGATTATTCGGCAATAACCTTAGCTTCAAGATCAAAAGCTGTGCAACCTGTAATTTCAACGGTTACGAAATCACCTAACCTTATATAATCTTCTCCTGCTGGAATCACGACTTCGTTGTCTACTTCGGGTGAGTCAAACTCGGTTCTTCCGATATAAAACCCGCTTTCTTTTCTATCAATCAATACTTTAAGTGTTTGACCAACGCGCGCTTCGTTTTTCTCTAAACTGATCGTTTCTTGCAACTCCATAATGGCATTTGCGCGTTCTTGCTTCACATCTGCTGGCACATCATCTTCTAATAAATGAGCGTGCGTATTTTCTTCATGACTGTAAGTAAACACGCCAAGTCTATCAAATTTGGTCTCTTTTACCCAATCATACATTTCTTGAAAATGAGCTTCTGTTTCTCCAGGATAGCCCGTAATCAATGTGGTTCTTATCGCCATGTTAGGATTCACTTCACGCATTTGAGCTAAGATTCTATCCGTTTTTTCGCGTGTTGTACCTCTACGCATGCTCTTGAGCATGTCATCACTTATATGCTGCAAAGGCATATCGAGGTAGTTACAAATTTTTGGATTGCGGGCCATTTCTTCAATAGCATCCATCGGGAAACCAGCTGGATAAGCATAGTGCAATCTGATCCAATCGATGCCATCAACTTCAGACAGTTTTTGAAGCAGCTCTGCCAAGTTGCGCTTTCCGTAAATATCCAATCCATAGTAGGTTGAATCTTGCGCAATGAGAATGAGTTCTTTTGTTCCTTGTGCTGCTAAACCTTCGGCTTGCTTCACCAATTGTTCTATTGGAGTGGAGATATGCTTGCCTCGCATCAGCGGAATCGCACAAAATGAACAAGGTCTGTCGCAACCTTCGCTTATTTTTAAGTAAGCGTAATGAATAGGAGTTGTTAAAAACCGCTCGCCCACTAATTCTTGTTTGTAATCTGCTTTCAAGCTTTTGAGCAATCGAGGCAAATCTCGCGTTCCAAACCACGCATCTACTTCAGGAATTTCTACTTCCAACTCTTCACGATAGCGCTCGCTCAAGCAACCTGTTACAATTACCTTGTCAACCCAGCCATTTTGCTTGGCTTCAGAAAACTGAAGTATGGTGTTGATCGACTCTTCTTTCGGATTATCAATAAAACCACAAGTATTAAT
>CAZWXC010000226.1:0-5052 GCA_964637935.1 uncultured Flavobacteriales bacterium
CAAAAATAAGTGCGGCCATTTCGTGTAAGTGATTTGGAGCTGGAGTCACAATGATTACCGCGCCATTCGCTGTCAAAACACGTTTGAATTCATTTTCTACGATGGGCGAAAACACAGATAAAATCAAGTCTGTACTGGCTGTTACTACAGGTAAATGATAAACCGAACTCACAAAGTAGAAGTGTTTTTTATACGTCTTCGCAGCTTGTTTTACCGCGTATTTAGAAATGTCTGTCCCAAAAACATTCGCCTTTAAGTTGGGTAAATCATGAAACACTTTTTCAGAATAATATCCTTCTCCACAGCCAGCATCTAGTGCAATGATGTCATTCGTGTCAAACGCCAACTGCTCGCTAATCACTTGCCTAATGCCGGCAATAAGCGGATCATAGTAACCAAGTTCTAAGAAATGCCTTCTTGCGGCAATCATCATTTCATTATCACCCGGATCGCTTGATTTTTTTTGATTCACAGGCAACAGGTTTAAATAACCTTGTTTAGCTAAATCAAAACTATGTTTGTTTTCGCACGTGTAGGTTTTTTCTCCTGAATCTGAAAGGCTGTTTTGGCAGTATGGGCAAATGATGATTGACATAAAATGCAGTGAACAAGTGCTTTAAATGCTTGCTACAAAGTCAGCAAACACTTGCTTGTGATGCTCCAAATTCATGTTGGCAGACAGCGCCACACGTGCAATGTAGTCTTTATCGCCTTCTTTGGTGGTTCCTTGTGTAGATGTTGCCGGAATGGTCCAATAGCAACCTTTTAGTTGGCCATAGCTCACACAATATTTGCTTTCGTCAGGAATTTCGGTAATCATCATGTTGATCAACTTATGATTCAAGGCGCGTTTATACGCTTCGCGTTCTTCGTCCGTATTTCCCTTGGTAGGCAGGTCAAGCGAAAACACCGAAGGCGTAAAACCTTGCTCGGCCAATTCTTCAGACACAAAGTTGATTTTGGCTGTTGGAAGTTGTTCGTGGATGAAGTTCACAAACTCGCGTGTGTTCTTATATGCATCGGCAATGCGCTGATTCATAGACGGCAATTGCTCGGCCAGGTATTCGTATTGTAGCGCTGTAGCTTCGTTGTCGCAAAGGTTTAGATGAAGTTCTATTTTCTCCATCAAGTCTTCGGTTTGCTGGTTTCCTACACAGTAACCTGCGGTGCATTTTCCGCCACTTGGGAATTTTGATCCACTGGCATACGAAATAGTGCGAACTGTTGAAAGAATTTCGCCTTCGCCTAAAAAGAGCACATTAGGACAAAAGGTTTGGTCAAGAATAAAAACTGGATCAATAGCAATATCACCGTTGGCGGTTTTACGCTCAGCACTTAATGCGTCTCTCAGCTTTTCAAGATCTGGAACTTCAACCCGCGGATTAGTTGGTATTTCAGCAATGATGTAAGGCACGGCATCTTCTTTCGCAATGCGATCTAAAACGGTGTTCACACTTTGCACCATATCGTTACCCGCATCTACCGGTAAATCAACTATTTCCACATTTTCTGCGCAAGCAGCAACGCGCCTGGCTTGGTCGTTGGTGCCACCATAGCAGTTTGGCGGCACGATAAATTTGATGGCTTTTCCTTTATGATTTTCTTGCGAATATTGAATCAAGCCCATCATTATGGCATACTGAACCGAAAGTCCGCTAGAACCCACCAACGGTTTGGTATACGCGCCTGTAATGGTTTTCACAGAAGCCAAAACACTGGCTTTGGCTGCGGCCATGTTATTGTTTGGAATCACGATTTCGGCTTCGTTAGCCAATGCATGCAATACAGGTAAGCAATCGGCTGGCGTCATGGCAATGGTTTCTCTTCTACGCACATGCTGAATAGCCGAAACATACGATGCATTTGCTGCACCATTCACCAATAATATACTGCCCAATTCACGGTATAAATGAATGTAAAAATCAATGTTAGGGCTCAATTCGGTTTTGCTAACCGAGTTTGATTGAGTGATGAAAACAGTGCTGCCATCAAAAGCCGGAAGTTGCGATGCATCTGATGTTTTCACCAATTCAAATTGGTAACCGTAAACTGATCTTAAAAGTGTTTCGTCAAAAGAAGCGGGTAGGGCGCTATCATAAACAATACGTGTGTTTTTATTGGCTAATAGGTTGGTTCTCAGTATAGCAAATAACGGCATGGTTTCAGACGAAAAGCTGATCACATTTCCTACTGGCAGCTGATTTAGATGTGCAATTCCCCATTCTAACACACAAGAAAGTGGGTGCCCAAGGCGAATGTAATCATAAGCCGTTGGCAGCTCATTCAGCGCTTTTGCATCGGCATTGTTTGCAGTATACAAAGCTTCAAACTGATCTAAAAACTCAGTCTTCGCCAGGGATTCGTTATAAATATCTAATCGATGAGTAGTGATGCCCAACCAACCCGCAGGCATGTTTTCTAATACATTTTTGATAAAATCTACCATACTGTTTTCTTGCATAATGTGCTGCGTTCAAAATGGGGCGAAAGCTACGGTTATTAAATTATTTGAGGTGGAAAACAGCGCGGTTTTGTTTGGCTTCGGGTCAAATGCTTCAAAGCGTTTCTGAATCAAAAGCTTGGAGCAAATCGGGAGGAGCAGAGCCGTTAAATTTCTTCAATAATGGATGTTCCTTTTGATCGATCGCCCGAGGTCCATTGCCAAGTTTCGTGCAAGCGAATTTTGCCATTGGGCAATATTTCTGGAGTTGATCTGCAAATGCCGGTCATGAGCTCACCAGCGATATTGATTTGGTGGTAGCGCATGTCTATGACTCCATTTTCATCCACTTTTCCGATCAAGTGTCCTTTCACAATCTTGCCTCCGCTGTAGTTTGAAGTCAAAATATTTCCTTCTTGAATGTAATGGAAAATGGTTTCAGAAGAGGTTTCTCCGTTGGCTGTATTTTCAATGGCTCTGAATGATTTGTTGTGATAGTTCATGGTTTTGAGTTGATATTATTAAGAATAATCATTGTTCACTTAGCTACTTCACCGTTTGTAAAAGATTGTCCATCAGCTCCGATTTTCATCAGCTACTTTCGCGCTTTCATGGATTCATTAACTCAAATCATACTTGGTGCAGCGGTTGGCGAGGCAGTATTAGGTAAAAAAGTCGGCAACAAAGCCATGCTTTATGGCGCCATTGCGGGCACTATTCCTGATTTGGATGTGCTAGCGCGCCAGTTTACCGATACAACCCGTGCGCTAGAAATGCACCGTGGATTTACCCATTCTATTGTGTTTTCGCTGGTTTTCGCACCTGTTTTTGCTTGGTTGGTTTCGCGGTACGAGAAATACAAAGATTTCAAAGGCTGGACTTGGTTGTTTTTCTTGACTTTTGTAACGCATCCCATGCTCGATGCGCACACCACGTGGGGCACACAGTTTTTTTGGCCCTTTGATTTAAGGTTGGCGTTCAAGACCATTTTCGTAATCGATCCTTTGTATACCGTTCCGTTTTTAGTGTGTTTGATCTTAGCTCTAAGGCTTAAACGTTCCAACCCAAAACGTCAGTTTTACAACAAGCTAGGTTTGTGGATCAGCTCTTCGTATTTGGCGCTCACGTTTTTGTTGAAATGGATTGCCTTTACTCAGTTTGAAAAAGCATTGCAAGACCAAAATATTAGCTATACTCAACTAGACACGCGACCTGCGCCACTCAACACCATTCTTTGGAGTGCCAATGTGGATACAGAAGATGCGTATCTATTGGCAAATTATTCGTTTTTCGATACAAAACCCATATCATTTGATTCTTATCCAAAGAACCATTATTTAATTGAAAATATCAGAGACAATGAACGTGTGCAGCGCATGATTCATATTTCGAAAGGTTGGTATACCATCAATCAACAAGATGATCAGCTGTATTTTAACGATTTGCGATTTGGGCTTTTGAGCTTATCTCCAAATGCACAAGACTTTGTGTTTAAGTATAGAATAGACTTGGACAATGCTGGCAATGTGGAGTTTACAGAGGAACCCAAAACAGAGCGAGACGCTAAGAAATTGTTGGGCGATTTGTGGACGCGTATTAAAGGAAATTGAGCGATTTCTCGATAAAACGGATTAAGCGATAAGCACCAATGGCATGTACTTTTTCCTAATACTTTTGGCGTGTTTTATAATCTGAACGATCAAACTAAAGTGTATGCCTTACCAAGATGTCTTTAATCTTTTCTGGGAACAAGTAAAAGAAAGCGTGCAAGAAAGCCGTTTTGCCAAATTGACCATGGCTAAAACCATTGGTAAGCCAGATTTGAAAAACATCTTCGTAAGACCAGTTTATGGTAATGATGGTTTTAAGGTTTTACTAAAACTGCGCTTTCGCTCAAAAGACACTGAAGATCAAGAAGATGAATACACGCTTGAGGAAGCGTTTACAGTGATAAAAAAGCACCTCAACAAACCTTTTTCATCGGTGCTTTTGTTCACCACCGAAAAGGATGTGACCTTCAAAATCAATAAAAAAGGCGCTGGCAGTATAATTGAGGCTTTGCCCACGTTTAAGAATATCACGCAAGCGCAGGTAGATTAAGGTTTACGATCGAAATCTTAGACAAACTATAGGTAGAACACTGATCATTTTTTTGAAGACACGCCAACGAAAAAAGATTGATCTTTTCTTTTCCAAGAAATAAAAAAAAACGCCCGACCATTTGGCCGAGCGTTTTCTGTATTGAATTAAGCTTGTATTTGCTTACAAGTGAATCACTTCATCATAAGCAGCTGCAGCCGCTTCCATAATGGCTTCGCTCATGGTTGGGTGAGGGTGCACGGTTTTAATCAACTCATGACCTGTAGTTTCAAGCTTACGCACTGCAACCAACTCAGCAACCAATTCGGTTACGTTGTAGCCAATCATGTGGCCACCTAGCAACTCACCATACTTAGCATCAAAAATCAACTTCACAAAACCATCAGAATGTCCAGCAGCTTTTGCTTTGCCAGATGCACTGAAAGGGAATTTACCCACTTTGATTTCGTATCCAGCTTCTTTAGCCGCTTTTTCGGTCATACCTACGCTAGCCACTTCTGGTGAGCAGTATG
>CAZWXC010000227.1:0-5052 GCA_964637935.1 uncultured Flavobacteriales bacterium
ACACTTGGTTTTCATCCAAGAGATCGCGGGTTCGAATCCCGCCGGGGTCACCAAACGAGACATTATCATCACCAAAGTGTGAAATATACTGATACAATGGGCTAATCGACTGGTTCGAATAGCCTGGATAATCCCATGTCATTCCAGAGGGGAATATCGAACCAAGCAGTACTTTTATCTGGGTGACATCTGATTCTTGGTAGGTTTTGCCAAGGTCAGCAAACTTTTCTTTCATAAACTCAATCACGCTTTGTAGATTGTATTTTTTCACTAGCTCATCGTCTTTTGTCATACGAGCAGAGGCTATTTGCTCCTCAATGAGCTTGTTTTGTTCTTTAAATACTTCGTCACTATAGACTCCACTCAAATTTTTTTGTATTAATGCCTGTCTCATTTCATATAGTCTGGTTAACTCAGCATCGGCATGTTCAGTTCGTTTTTTTAGGTCAGCTACTCTTTTATAATATGTAGTTCTCAGCATTCCAATAAAGGCGCTCAAACATTCATCAGTCGGAGATATGTGTCTAAGATATGCAACTGTTGAATAGTCCATTTCATATGCCTTTATAGAACCTTCCCCGCATCTTTTTCTACAGAAATAATAGGCATGCTTCACCTTTCTACCAGAACTCCATGCGCCAGTCATTGGTGTTCCACACTTTCCACATTTCACAATTCTTCTTAGTGGAAAATCAGGATTATTTTGCAATCTTCTCGATACAACGGGCGTGTTTGCACTTGTGTACCTCCCAGATAAAATATTTTGAACCTTGTAAAACATCTCTTCAGTAATCATCGGAACGTGTTGACCTTTTACTTCTTCTGGATACTTTTCTGACGTAATTAATCCAGCATAGAATTTATTTTTGAACATCCTGCTTACCGCCTGCATACGCAATTTATATTTCTTTCCCTTCATTACTTGTCTTACACCAGATGTTGTTAGGAACTCTGCAATTTCTTTGAGAGTTGATTTACCAGAAGCCATGAGCTCCCATCCACGTCGTATGCTTTCCCAAGTCTCGGGATCCTTTATTGCATAGCCGTCCTTTGACATATATCCAAGCGGAGGTCTGCTCGTACTAAGTCCTGAAAGAAAGCGCGCTCGCATGCCATTTTTGGTTCTCTCACTACGAACATCATTATCAAGTTGAGCAAATCCTGCCAATATGGTCTCAACAAGCTTTTCAGTAGGACTGTTTCCCGTAGGTTCAGTCGCAGAAATTAAAGTAATATCACATTCCGCTAGTTTCTTCCGAATGCCTAAATAATCTGCCGTTTGTCTCGATATACGATCTAGTCTATATACAATGACCGCATCTATCTTCTTTTTATTTTTACGACAGTATTCAAGCATTTCAATTAGCACAGGCCTTCCAGTAATCGTTTTAGCAGATTTACCTTCCTCTCGGAAAGTACTTACAACTTCTATCCCCCTGCGCTCAGCCTCCTTTGTGCAAATCTCAAGTTGTGTATCAAGTGAAAAATTATCCACCTGTTCTTCGGTCGATACTCTTAAATAAATTACCGCGGAATGTAGTTGTTTCTGATCTTCTTGCATATTATTTCCCTTTCAGTAAATTTTGTAACGTTTGACCACCAAAAATTTCTTTTTCAAACTGATCTAACCATGCATCGACTAGGAATTGAAAGTCGCTCGTCACAATTTGAAGTTGCTCATCTGATAAAACTGTATTCAAATGACCAAGGTTTTTGCGGTTTTTCTCTACTTGGGTAACCACTGATTGACTTGGGAATAGGCTGTCTAGTTTAGATAATGGGTTGTCAATGTAACTATTTGAGGCATCTCTATATGTCTGATTCTCAAGAACTGTAGTCGTTTGTGAATGTTGTAAATCTAAGTATTCCATAATTATCAACTATATCTATAGAGATAGTATATATCCACATCGAGATAGTTGTCAACCGAATTTACAAGAAAGATGGAAATATATTTCCCTTTCAAACTCTGACCTACTTTGTTATACTCCAAGCAACTATTTTCGCTGGTATATATGGAGTTTTTTATTTTTGGGCAAACATTTTCGACAAATACCGACCCATTAATTTACTTGAGTATATTGGGTAGTGTTTTATTGCTTTTACTTTTCATTGGAACCGCACTGCTTAGTTTCTATGTTTTGCTTAAGGTAAAAAGGCTTCGTAGACTTCTCGACCAGAACTACGCCTATCTTGAAGTTAAGCCAACCGATAGAACTCTCAAGACTACACTAACCAATACAAAACTATTTGAGATCCTGCATTCACTCGAAAAGCCATACACCTGGTGGGATAAACTACTCGGTTTTACCAAACCAGTCAGTTATGAGCTGGTATCAAGCAAGTACGAAGGTATTCGTTTTATTCTTCGTGTTGCTACAGAAGACGCACCAAGTATTAAAAAAACATTGCTCGCGTATCTGCCTGGAATAGAGATTAAGGAAACAAGCGACTATCTCTCCGAAACTCCTAGCAATACTCATAAAATCGAAGAACTTACTTTAAGTAACTCCTTCATCTACCCGTTATCAGATCAGCCACAACTGCAAAACTATGATCCGTTAGCATACTTGACTGGCTATCTGACCAAACTTACCGACAAAGAACTTATTGCTCTGCAATTTATCTGCACTCCAGTGCACACGGCAACGCACAAAAGTATTCTCCAAAAGATTGCAAACCTACAACAAAAAATTTTAGGTAATAAAAGTGCAGATCAAATACTTTCCCACAACACAGGCTCAGATATCTTAAGCCTAGTTGGAAGACTTTTAGCTTTTGTGATACTTACTCCCGTAACAGTGTTGTCTTGGATTCTTGGCAACACCAAACAAGTTTTTCCAACTTGGCTACTGGAAACTCCAGATAGCAAGCCAGTCAAGTCTGGTCAGGCTAAAAATGAGCTACTCCAAACCATAGCTACCAAAATTAACCAGCCACTATTTGAAGTAGCAATCAGAGTCTATATTCAATCAGATAAAAACCCACAAGAGCGATTCAAAGGTATTCTTGCGTCATTTGAATCCTTTGCTACCCCACACCAAACAATTTCTCGAAAGAAATCAATCTCTTCCTATATTCACGCTCCAGTTTTACAAAAACTACAGTACTTTCTTTTACGAAACCGTCTTGTACCATTTTCAAGCCCAATGTTTTTATCAGCACTAGAGCTAGCAGGCTTGTACCACTTACCGCATGTACTCAACACCAAGACTGAGGACTTGCTCCAAGTCAAAAGCCCCAAACTCCCAGCTCCACTATCTCTAAAAAAGAACAAAGCAGATTTTGATATTTCTTTTGCTACAAACACTTACGGCGAGACTGATACCACCATTGGTGTAACTCTTGAAGAGCGCAGGCGACACACCTACATCATTGGTGCAACGGGAACCGGTAAAACCACCCTGTTACTACAAATGATTTATCAGGATATCTGCAAGGGAAATGGCTTGGCAGTTATTGACCCTCACGGAGATTTAGCCGAACGACTAATCGGAGTTATTCCAAAAGATCGCATAAAAGATGTTGTGTACTTTAATCCCTATGACATTGAGTTCCCCATTGGTCTTAATGTTCTTGAGATTCCAAAGGGCTTGTCCGAGGTAGAGCTACAACGAGAAAAAGATTTTATTACCTCAACACTCATATCTATCTTTCATAAACTGTATGACGCAAGATATTCTGGTCCAAGAATGGAGCATATCTTGAGAAACGTGATTTTAACTGCCCTAGAGCAAGACAAGCCAACACTTTTTACTATCTATGATCTGCTCACTAATATGAGCTATCGCAAGCAGGTATCAAGCAAACTTACCGACGAAGTTCTAAAATCGTTCTGGAAAAATGAGTTTGAAAAGCTTGGCAGTTTTCAAAAGGCAGAGCAGATCTCACCAATTACTAATAAACTTGGTAGATTCCTAACAACCAGCATGACTCGAAACATCTTAAATCAGAGTGAAAGTAAGCTCGATTTTGAAGATATCATGAACAACAAGAAAATCCTTATCTGCAACCTTTCAAAAGGAAAAATAGGAGAAGACACTGCCTACTTCCTTGGTGGGCTGTTTACTGCCAAAATACAGCTTACAGCACTGAGAAGAGTACACATTGCAGAGAACAAACGCCCAGACTTTTTCTTGTACATCGATGAGTTTCAAAACTTTGCCACCATGTCGTTTGCACAGATACTTTCCGAAGCACGAAAATATCGCTTAAGCGTAATTCTCGCTCATCAAAACACAGTGCAGATCGAACCAGATTTACTCGAAACAATCATTGGAAATACTGGTACGCTGATTTGCTTTAGAACCACTAGTCCAAAAGATGAGATTAAACTGCTTCCTGTTTTTACTCCAGAGGTTGAAGCAGGGCAGATACCCAACCTACCTTCATACAATTTTTATATGAAGATCAATGCTTTGCAACCACAGGCAACATTTAGCGGAGAGATCGAAAACTTTGTAATTGCAGATAATAATGACGTAAGAGCAGAGGTGCTAGCACACTCACAAAAAGCATATGGCAATGAGCGATCGACAATTCAACTTTCAAAAGAAAAACCAAAGCAACCAAAGATAGAAAAAACTACACAAGAAACACCAAGTAATGGGAACTTTTTTGAGCAGATGAAGAATTGATTTAATTCAAAGTGCTACAATTTAAGCAAGATCTGCTACCACGTTTTCCAATCATCAAGCTATCTTGACCGCACTTTGCACAGTTTGAGACCCTATTCAGTACTGTTGGATCTACAATATTTGAAATTTCCAATTTCAGTTTTAAAGATTCTTCAAAACTCAAAGCAGTGCTTTTTTCTTTTGCTTGAATTAGTTCTGATGCAATTCCGACAATTATCTCATTTATCTCCAGCGCATCCTTAAATTTTTTGTTTTTACAAATTTCTGACAAATAGTGTTCCAAAACTCCTGATATACTTTGGACATATTCTCCATTTAGCTTGTGATATCCACTAAATCTATAATTTATTCCTTTAATATGTTTTTCAAGCAAAGTAATCACTAGATCAAATACCAATAGTGCTTTTAAGACATC
>CAZWXC010000228.1:0-5036 GCA_964637935.1 uncultured Flavobacteriales bacterium
AACGGCCCTTTGAAGCCTTGGCAACCGGTTAGCGAAAGCTCGCCAAGGTGCCAATTCCAATTCCGAGCGATCGGGAGAAGATGAGTATCACACTTATTTTTCACTGGTCTATCCCTTCAAGATAAAATTGCAAGGGATTTTTTATGACCAAACCTCACATAGCTTCACAATTAGAAAAGCGCATCCTCATTCTGGATGGTGCTATGGGCACCATGATTCAGCGCTATAAGCTGGAAGAAAATGATTTTAGAAATGATGCTTTAAAAGATCATCCAGCATCGCTGCGTGGTAATAATGATTTGCTCAGTATTACAAGACCTGACGTAATCAAGGCCATTCATCAAGAATATTTGGCTGTTGGATCTGATATTATCGAAACCAACACTTTCAGTAGCACAACCATTGCGCAAGAAGATTATCAACTTGGGCATTTGGTTTATGAATTAAACTTCGAATCAGCCAAAATTGCCAAACATGTAGCAGATGCTGCAACAGCCGCAAATCCTGATAAACCGAGATATGTTGCAGGCAGCATTGGGCCAACAAACAAAACGGCTTCCATTTCGCCAGATGTAAACGATCCAGGTTTTCGCGCTATTTCTTTTGATCAACTCAAAGTTGCTTTCAAGCAGCAAATGCGCGCTTTACAAGATGGTGGTGTAGATTTGTTTTTAATTGAAACGGTCATTGATACGCTAAACGCGAAAGCCGCTTTGATGGCAGCATTTGAGCTAAAAGAAGAAACTGGAGTTGATATGCCTGTGATGCTTTCTGGAACAATTACCGATGCAAGTGGTAGAACATTGAGCGGCCAAAATACGGAAGCATTTCTAGTGTCAATCTCGCACTTTCCTTTGCTTACTGTTGGCTTTAATTGTGCGCTTGGTGCAAGCAACATGCTACCTTATGTGAAAGAATTGAGTCAAAAGGCACCATTTTTTATCAGTGTATATCCTAATGCTGGCCTGCCAAATGAAATGGGCGAATACGATGAAACTCCGCGCATGATGGCACAGCAACTCAAAGAGTTTTTAGATCTAAACCTCGTGAATATTGTGGGTGGTTGTTGTGGAACAACGCCTGATCATATAAAAGCGATTGCTGAAATGGCTGCAAAGTATGGACCGAGGAATCAGTCTGTAGTTGGCAGTGTTTAGTTTGTAGTTATATACTGATATCCGTTTTCATCAATTTCAAAAACCATCGACCCTAGACTGTCGACTATCGACCAAAACACAATGAACCTAATCGCCAACAAACAACATATACAATCCATTAGCCAACATCTTCCGCCTCTAAAGTTGAGCGGGCTTGAGCCGCTTGTGGTGAGGCCTGAAAGCAACTTTATAAATGTGGGTGAGCGAACCAACGTAACAGGTTCGAAGAAGTTTTTACGACTCATTCAAGAAGATAAATATGACGAAGCGCTAAGTGTAGCGCGCGACCAAGTAGAGGGCGGTGCGCAAATCATTGACGTGAACATGGATGAAGGCATGCTGGATGGAGTAGAAGCGATGACTAAGTTTCTAAACCTGATTCAAGCCGAGCCAGATATTGCACGTGTTCCGATTATGATCGATTCTTCTAAATGGGAAATCATTGAAGCAGGATTGAAGGTGGTGCAAGGCAAGTGCGTGGTGAATTCCATCAGTTTGAAAGCGGGCGAAGCAGAATTTATTCACCAAGCTAAAATGGTGAAACGCTATGGCGCAGCAGTAATTGTTATGGCTTTTGATGAAGATGGCCAGGCAGATAGCTATGAACGTAGAATTGAGATTTGCGAGCGTTCTTATCGAATATTGGTAGATAAAGTCAATTTTCCTGCGCAAGACATCATTTTTGATCCAAATATTTTTCCTGTGGCTACAGGAATGGATGAGCATAAATTAAATGCCATTGACTTTTTTGGTGCTGCAAAATGGATTAGAGAAAATTTGCCTGGAGCACATGTAAGTGGAGGTGTTAGCAATGTTTCTTTTTCATTTAGAGGAAACAATGTGGTGCGCGAAGCCATGCATTCTGCCTTTTTATACCACGGAATTCGCGCTGGTATGGACATGGGAATTGTAAACCCAACCATGCTCGAAGTGTATGATGATATTCCGAAAGATTTGCTGGAGCATGTAGAAGATGTGCTTTTAAATAGAAGGTCAGATGCGACAGAAAGGTTGCTCGATTTTGCTGAAAATGTAAAAGGAACAGCAAAGAAAAAAGAAGTGGATTTAAGTTGGCGTGAAACCACTGTTGAAAAACGCTTGGAACATGCGCTGGTGCACGGAATTGCAGATTGGATTGAGCAAGACACCGAAGAAGCACGGCACAATTTCGCACGCCCACTCGAAGTGATTGAAGGTCCACTGATGGCTGGCATGAACGTGGTGGGAGATTTATTTGGTTCGGGCAAGATGTTTTTACCACAAGTGGTGAAAAGTGCCCGTGTGATGAAAAAATCAGTCGCTTATCTAGAGCCTTACATTGAAGAAGACAAACAAGCTGGTGATGCTGAGGGCAAAGGAAAAATCTTGATGGCCACGGTAAAAGGCGATGTACATGATATTGGGAAAAACATTGTGGGCGTGGTGTTGAGTTGCAATGGCTACGAAATCATTGACCTTGGTGTGATGGTTCCACCCGAAAAGATAATCGCTGCGGCCAAAGAGCATAAGGTAGACATCATTGGTTTGAGTGGATTGATCACTCCTTCGCTTGACGAAATGGTTTATGTGGCGAAAGAAATGCAGCGCCAAAATTTTAATGTGCCATTGATGATTGGTGGTGCCACCACTTCACGCGTTCACACTGCGGTGAAAATAGAGCCAAGCTATGATAAAGGTGAAGTAATTCATGTCCTGGATGCTTCGCGCTCAGTGACTGTGGCTGGAAGTTTATTGAGCAAAGAGCGCGGCAATTTTGGTGCAGCTGTAAAAGCGGAATACGAACGCATCAGAATGCATCATGCCAATAAAAAGGCCCAAAAACAGATGCTTTCATACGAAGATGCCTTGCTCAATAAATTGAAATTGAACTTCAGCGAAAGCGAAATTCAAAAGCCAAATCAATTGGGTGTTCAGCATTTCGAGCATATAGATTTGAAAGAAGTGGCGCCTTTTATTGATTGGACTCCATTTTTTAGAACTTGGGAATTGCACGGTAGATATCCAAATATTTTGACAGATGAAGTGGTTGGAGTAGAAGCCACAAAATTGTTTGCTGATGCTAAAGGAATGTTGGATCAACTCTTGTCTGAAAATTGGTTAGAAGCAAGAGCAAGTGTTGGAATTTGGCCTGCAAATAGTGAAGATGATGATGTGATTTTGTACACAGATGAATCTCGAAAAACAACTTTAGAGCGTTTTCACATGCTTCGTCAACAAGCAAGGTTTGCTAAAGATGCTGCCAATATTTCGCTTGCAGACTTTGTTGCTCCAGTTGGGCAAGCAGCTGATTATATGGGTGGTTTTGTGGTAACAGCAGGTTTGGGAATTGAAAAGAAAATTGCCGAGTTTGAAGCCGATCATGACGATTATAAATCGATCATGATCAAAGCGCTAGCTGATAGGCTGGCAGAAGCCTCGGCCGAAATGATGCATCAAAAACTGAGAAGAGAAATTTGGGGCTATGCTCCAAATGAAGGCTTGGACAACGAGGCTTTGATTCAAGAAAAATACCGCGGAATTAGACCAGCCCCAGGTTATCCGGCTTGTCCAGATCACACAGAAAAACCAACGCTTTTCAAGCTATTGAATGCTGAAAAATCTGGGGTTGAGCTCACTGAATCTATGGCAATGTATCCAGCGGCTTCGGTAAGTGGTTGGTATTTTGCGCATCCTGAAAGCAAGTATTTTGGGGTTGGTAAAATTGCTGAAGATCAAGTACTTGATTATGCAAGGCGAAAAGGAATCACTATGGAAGTAGCCGAACGTTGGTTAAGTCCAAACATGCTTTAAGTGAATGTGATAGCTCTAATTGCGGCATTCATCAATTATCTATACCGTTTATCTCAAATTTAAAAAGAGCGAAGCTGTGCTGTCTACATTTGCGCTCATGAGAACATTTCTTATTGTGCTTTTGGTGAGTTCGGTGACAGCTATTGTCGCGCAGCCACAAGGTAATACCGGTGATTTTAAAGTGCTCGGCTTAGAAGAGTGCATTCAAACTGCATGGTCAAGCAACTTAAATATAAAGCAAGCCGAATTGGGCTTTGAATCTGCTGAATCGCAAATGCAGCGAACCAAAGCCAATGTGTTGCCAAACCTCAATGGTTTTGCGAATCACAATTACAACTGGGGGCAGCGCATCGACCCATTTACAAACCAGTTTGCCACCACGCGCGTGCAGAGTAATTCTTTCGGTTTGGCAACAGATATAACCTTGTTTAATGGCTTTCAAAATCTACAAAATATAAAGGCTCAAGAGGCGAATTTAGAATCGTCTAAGTATGATTTGGAAACGCAGAAAAACAACATCGCACTTTCTGTTTCTGGTGCTTATTTAAATATTTTATTGTCTGAAGAATTGATCATTGCCGCAGAGCAACAAGTGGTAATAACCCAAACGCAGCTTGAGCGAATGAAGAAATTAGTGGCTGCCGGAAGTGCTAATTTGGGTAACCAATACGAGCTAGAAGCACAACTTGGTCGAGACAAAAGCAATTTAACACAGCGCACCAACGAGTATAACCTTGCCAAGCTTCAATTGAAGCAATTTTTATTGATTCCAGCGGATGAGAAAATTGAATTGGTGAAGCCAAAAGAATTGAATGTGGAGGAGCAAAATATGATTGAAAATGCGACCACTATTTTTGGATATGCACAAAGTTCTATGCCCGAAATAAGAAGTGCTGAGTTTTCATTGTTAAGTGCCGAGAAACAGACAGAAGTATCCAAAGGCGGTTGGTATCCAACGCTTTCATTGAGCGGTTCTATCGGCACGGGTTATTCGGGTTTGAGATCTGATGTTGAATCTGTAACACTTACTGGTAGCGAGCAAATCGGTTTTACGAGCACAGGCGATAACGTATTTATTCCCACCTATGA
>CAZWXC010000229.1:0-5016 GCA_964637935.1 uncultured Flavobacteriales bacterium
GTGTTGGTGGCAATATTGCAACTCGTTTTGAAGCGGGCTTTCCGATTGGTTATTTCCACGGTTACGAAACCGCTGGGGTTTTCCAAACGCAAGCTGAAATTGATGCTTCGCCAGTTACACAAGCTGGAGCTAAACCAGGCGATCTGATTTTTGTAGACCAAAATGGTGATGGCGAAATCAATTTCTCTGACGATAGCGATAAAACCATGATTGGTTCGCCAATACCAACTGCCACTTTTGGTTTAACCTTGGGTTTATCCTACAAAGGATTTGATTTCTCTGCAAACGTATTTGCAGCTGTGGGCCAAGAGATCATTAGAAACTTTGAGCGTCAGCAGCCTTATGCCAATCAATTGGATTATGTGATCAACAGATGGACAAAACCTGAAAGTACCAACGAAAATCCACGTGTGACTACTGGAGCAACCAGAAACACCGTTTTTTCTGACTTTTATGTAGAAAACGGGTCGTTTATGAGATTGAAGAATATCCAATTAGGGTATACCATTCCTAAAACAGTTGTTTCTAAAATTAAGTTCTCAAGCGTTCGCGTTTACGTTGCCGCAAACAACCTTTACACGCTTACTCAATACCAAGGTTTTGATCCAGAAATTGGATCAGCTGGTGGTGCACTTGCATCGGGTGTAGATTATGGTTTTTATCCACAAGCCCGAACCATTATGGGCGGTATATCTGTAAAATTTTAAGTCATGAAAAAGTTTAAATCCCTATTTATTTTGAGCATAGCAGGGGCAACGTTGATGACGTTTTTCGCCTGTAATAAATTCTTAGATCTTGATCCACTTTATACTCAAGATGCTGAGAACTTCTTTGAAAACGAAAGTGACTATGAGCGTGCACTAACTGGTGCTTACGATTTGCTTCAAGGTTCGTTTATGAACCTTTGGATTGGTGAGATTGCCTCTGACAACGCAATTGCTGGTGGCGAGAGTGTTACAGATACAGAAGGTTTACATGAAATTGAAACAATGTCTCATGATGCTGTTAATACAGAATTGCGCAATGTTTTTAGATGGAACTACGCTGGCGTAACGCGGTCAAACTATATCCTTGAATTTAAAGACAACCTTGATTTTGACGGTAAAGACCGCATTTTGGCAGAAGCAACCTTTTTAAGAGCGTTCTACTATTTTCAATTGGTAAAATACTTTGGCGATGTGCCACTAGTTGTAGACCAAAGACTTGGAGTGGATGAAGTTACTAAACTTGACAGAACTCCAAAAGCTGAGGTTTATGCCCAAATTGAAGCTGATTTGACCTATGCAGCTGGTATTTTAGAGTGGACAACACCAGTAAAAGGTAGAGCAACAAAAGGCGCTGCACTGGCATTACTGGGTAAAGTTTATTTGTATCAAAACAAATTTGCCGATGCTGCTTCCACTTTAGACCAAGTGATCAATAGCGGTAATTATGCGCTAGTGGATGATTTTAATCAAATATTTTCCGTATCTAATGAAAACAGTTCTGAAACTGTTTTTGATGTTCAATATTCAGGACTAGAAGGCGGTGGATATGGTTGTTTAATCTGCTTAGAAGGCAATGCTGCTGTTGGTTTTCAGGGTATTCGCCAGTATAATGGTCCTGTTTACGGTGATGGTAATAGCTATAACCTTCCAACACAAGATTTGTATGATGCATTTGATGCATCAGATATTCGCAGAGATGCAACAGTGCTTGATCTTGATGCCTTTATTGCTGCTCAACCAAATTCGGGTAGCATCACTTATGCTGTAGGTGGCGGAGGCCATACGGGTTACTACAACAACAAATACATCAAGCGACAAGGTGAAATAGGTTTACCAGATAATGACCTTACTAGTCCAGTAAATTACAAAGCTATACGCTACGCAGATGTATTATTGATGGCGGCTGAGGCGCATAACAGAGCAGGATCAGGAGATGCTGTTGCATTGGGTTATTTAAATCAAGTAAGAGATAGAGTAGGCATGCCAAACATTAATTCGTCTGGCACACAGCTTACAGAAGATATTTGGAACGAACGTAGACTTGAACTTTCTGGCGAAGGTTTGCGTTTCTTTGACCTTGTTAGAACCGGCAAAGCCGCTTCAGAAATAGATGGTTTTGTCACTGGCAAGCACGAAGTATTCCCAATTCCGCAAGTTGAAATTGACTTGGCTGGTGGCAATTGGTCTCAAAACAATAATTATTAATCAACAAATCGAAGTCATGAAAAACGCAGCAAGACTACTTATTGCACTACCCTTTATTTTTTGGGTTATGGGTTGTAAAAAAGATGATCCAACCCTAGGCGAACCGCCAACAACAGCTGACGCAGCTTTTACCTATGCAGCATCGGCAACTAGTGATAACATTATTGTTTTCACAGCAACAAACAGCGATTTAACCGCTAAATGGGATTTTGGAAACGGCACAACCGGTGAAGGAACTACCGCAACTGCCACCTATCCAAACGCAGGCACTTACACTGTAGTGCTTACCGTATTTAACACTGGTGGTAGCGCAAGCAGCCAACAGAGCATTGTAATCGCTCAAGATGATCCCACTCTTTTAGATGATCCAATCTATACCATGTTAACAGGTGGTGCATCAGTAGGTGCAAAAACATGGGTAATTGATTCTACCAGAGACGCGCACTTTGGTGTTGGTCCAAATCCGATTGGTGCGGCAGGTTATTATCCTGAGTATTATGCAGCAACTAAGTTGGAAAAAACTGGTGCTGGATTCTATGATGATCAGTTTGTATTTACGCTGGCTGGTTTTGGATTTGATCAATTGACAAATGGCTCAGTTTACATCAACTCTAATCAAGCGCCTAATTTCCCAGATGCAACTGAAACAAACGTGGGTGATTTTGAAGCTCCATATGCAGATCAAACGGGTGAGAACTGGACCTTGGTTCAAGGTGCTGATACCACACTTACTGTATCTGGCAATTCATTCCTAGGTTATTACACTGGAGTAAATACCTACCGCATCGTGAGAATCAGTGAAAACGAGCTTTTCTTGAGATATGAAGATGCTGCAAGTCCTGATTTAGCATGGTATATCAGATTAGTTCCAAGTGATTATCCTGTTGATACTACTGGTAACGGTGGTACAGGTGGAGGAGACAAATATTCGCTTCCATTAGATTTTGAATCTGATGAGCCTGTATTTACAACCTTTGGTAATAGTACTTATGGTTATATAGCTAATCCAGATGCTAGCGGAATCAACACTAGCTCTACAGTGCTTGAAACTGTTCACGGAAGTGAGACATGGGCCGGTTTGTTCGTTGATTTAGAGAATCCTCTTGATTTTTCTACAGATACAATTATCAGCTTAAAGGTTTGGGCTCCTGCAACCGGTGCTTTCAGATTTAAAATTGAGAATTCTGCAAATACAAATGAATTTGTAGAAGTAGATGCGCAAGTAACAACAGCAAATGCGTGGCAAGAGATTTCTGTTTCTTTCTCAGGCGCAGCTAACGTTTTTGACCGTCTAGTAATTTTCCCAGGATGGGATGTTGCTAATGCTGGAACATTCTACATTGATGACATTGTTCAGCAATAAGACAATGTGAGTTAATTCAACAATTGGAGAAGATGACTGAATCTTCTCCGATTGTTACTTTTATAAAATGCTATTTATGAGATTTTTAAGCCTATTTCTTGTCGGAATTTTAACCTTAGCTGGTTGTAAAGAAGAGCCAGTAGCACAGCTAGTGCTACCTTCAGGTTTGTCTGTTTCTGTAGCGAAATCAGAATCTGTAGAGGGTTTGGTTTCAGTGCAGGCAACGGCAAGCGGTGCAAATTTTTATACGTTTATTTTCGAAGAAAATGGTGAAACTACTGAGGTAGAAGCTGCTGATGGAAAGGCAACTTATCAGTATACTGAATCAGGCACTTATCAAATCAAGGGTCGCGCACATGCCACTTATGAGCAGTTTGTTGAATCAAGCCAAAATGTGACGATTGATATTACTCAAGATCCAGATCCTATCATAATCGATGGCATTCCAACTACAGGATATACTACTCCAACTTCTTATCCTGGTTACACTTTGGTTTGGAGTGAAGAGTTTGATGGAACCTCACTTTCCACATCAGACTGGAACTATGAAATAGGCACTGGCGCTGGTGGTTGGGGAAACAATGAAAAGCAATATTACCGTCAAGAAAATGCAAGTGTTTCGGATGGGCTTTTTATCATAGAGGCTAAAAACGAGACTTTTAATAATAGTCAGTACACTTCTACAAGAGTAACTACCCAAGGCAAGCAATCTTTCACTTATGGTAGAATAGATGTAAGGGCTGCTTTGCCCTATGGTAAAGGTTTGTGGCCAGCAATATGGATGTTAGGTAACTCAATTTCTACTGAAGGATGGCCTAAGTGCGGTGAACTTGATATTATGGAAATGGTAGGAGGAAATGTATCGGGTGGTGATAATACTGTTCACGGCACAGTACATTGGGATAACAACGGAACCAAAGCCGATTTTGGAGGAAGCAATAAACTAAGTGAAGGCATTTTTGCTGAAGAATTTCACGTGTTTAGTATCATCTGGGACGAACAGCAAATTCGTTGGTTTAGAGACGATATCCAGTTTCATAGCATCGACATTACTCCTGCTGCCTTGAGTGAGTTTCATGAACCATTTTTCTTTATTCTAAACGTTGCTGTTGGTGGCAATTGGCCAGGAAACCCCGATGCAAACACTAAATTTCCACAGTTTATGGCTGTAGATTACATAAGAGTTTTTCAATAAGTAAGTAGATAGATTTATTGTGATTGTTTTCAAAGCTTTGATCAACTTGATTGATCAAGGCTTTGTTTTTTACCAACAATAATAGGCCTTGACAAAAGGAGTTAAGCCTTTTTCATTGCTTCGTCCATCATAACTGGACTACCGATATAAAGCGGGCACTTTTGGTGCAACTGAGTCGGTACAATTTCGAGAATGTCTTGAACGCCATCTGTTCCGTATCCGCCAGCTTGTGCCATTAAATAGGTCATTGGGTTTCCTTCATATAC
>CAZWXC010000230.1:0-5016 GCA_964637935.1 uncultured Flavobacteriales bacterium
ATTAGGTTTCTGTGAAAATCAGCGCACAGCGACCCAATATAGCGGCCAGTATATTTCCGCTTTCCGTTTTCTTGTTTTTTGTTTCTGCAGCATTGCACAAAGTCTTTTAGCGCTGGAGCGAAGTCGTCAAAATTCACTTCGTTGATCGAATAGCATTTTCCATCAGCAGGCACTTTTACATGATCAGCTACTCTGTGAAATTGCTTCTTATAAGGTTCTAGCGTGAAAATATGAAGACCGTTTCCAGTAGATAGCACCATTTGAGTGCTCACACTATAAAGCACATAACCAGCGGCAACTTGGTTTTTTCCGGGTTGCAAAAAGTCTTGCAACTCAACTGTTGTGCCTTTTGGCGAAAGTCTTTTGTAAATGCCGAAAATGGTGCCAATAGAAACGTTTACATCAATATTTGACGAACCGTCTAGCGGATCAATGGCGATCACGTATTCAGCGTTTTCGCAGCCTTCAAAGGCTACAAACTCATCCGCTTCTTCACTGGCCCAGCCAGCAACGCTGCCGCATTTTCTGAGGGCACGTTCAAAAACATGATCGGCAAAAACATCAAGCTTTTGCTGTTGGTCGCCTGTGCTGTTTTCACTGCCTTGTGCTCCCAAAATATCAGCGCCAAGGCCTTGGTAGCTCACTTCTTTTGAAACGATAAACGAAGCCTGCTCAATGGCTTTGAAAATGCTCGCGATTGCCGCGTTTGATTCAGTAGCAAGGAATTCGTTTAACTCGGTCATGGCTTTATTTAAATTTTTGCAAAGTTGGTAATTTGAATTGCGATTTGTTCTTAGCAATTTCAACTTCGGTTTCAGTAAGCGGTGTTAAGCCAGCCTGCAAAAAGCGATAACTGTCTATCGAATAGATTACTTCTTGGCCAAGATTCACGAAATGGGTCTTTATAATGCTTGGCAAATCATTTTCTTGAGATGAAAAAGACCTCTTTTTAATTAGTGAGAAAAGTTCAGTTCCTTCTTTGTCAAATACTGTGTAATGCACTTTTATCAGACGCTGATATCGCTCTTGTTCATAATCAGTTTGCGATGGCGAAGCATTGATAATGTCAAGTTCGTTCACAAAAATGACATACTCACTTTTGTATTTTTTAAAGGTTGAATCAACGATTATTGGATTGTAAATTTTAGCTTTAGTAATCAATTCTCGATTGTCTTCTACGGTTACTAATTGTCCTTCTTTGATGCGTGTACCTGGCTCAGGTTCGTGCTTCACTTCTGTTTGAAGCATCACCCAATATTGTGCTAATCGATTTTTGAAGCCGCGCTCTTTCTCAATGACCGGTTTTTCATAAGGCACAATTGGAGTAGTGCTCATCTTATAAATAAAGTCAAGGTCTTTGTTAATCGCTGGGTTGTCTTCATGCATACTCACAAAATTGTTATGCTCTTTAGCTGCTATGATAATGCAATTGTCGAGGCCTTTTCTAAAAAAACCGCGTGTATGCTGATAGGTGTAAGCCGGGTTTTCTTTCGCAATGTAGCGGTCAACTTCGCTCATGTACCTATCAGGGTGAAAAGGCACAATCATATACGTTGGTTTGCCCAACATTTCTATGCTATCTCGGTAAAATCCTAGATAAAGTGAGTCATTAGTTGGGCCGTATTTTTTTTGTGCAAATCCTTGTGCGATGGTAAGGAAGGCAATGATGAGAAGCAATATATAACGTTTCATAGCAACAAAATTCGAAGCTAAGCTACTGCGATTCACAGGGCGAAATAGCTGTAAATCGGTTTCTTTACAACAGACTAATGTGAACTGATGATAAACAGTTTTTTGACAGACTTAATATGATGTCATAAGTGTTGCACCTTTTTACCTTTGTCATGAAACACAGATTTAATTTAACTGTACACAGATGCCTTTTTATCACAAACTGGGTAAAATTCCGCCTAAGCGTCATACACAATTTAGAAAAGAAGATGGTTCTTTATACCAAGAGCAGCTTTTTGGAACCATTGGATTTGACGGAATGTCGAGCAATTTGTACCATTTATACGCACCAACTCGAGTTACCAATATTGGCGAATCTAAAAATGTAAAGCCCGAAATTGCAGTAGATAATAACATGACTGCACGCATGCTTTCTGGTTGGAATGTTCCTCAAAATGAGGATTTTTTAGAAAGTCGTGTGCCCGTTTTGGTAAACAATGATTGCCAAATTATATTGGCTGCACCAACTAAATCTCTGACCGATTATTTCTACAAGAACACTGATTCTGACGAACTTATTTTCATTCATAAAGGAACTGGAAAGCTAAGAACGCAATTAGGAAACATACCATTTAGCTATGGTGATTACTTGGTTATTCCTCGTGGAATGATTTATCAAATTCAATTTGATACAGAAGACAATCGATTGTTTATTGTAGAATCGAGGCAGCCCATTTACACACCTAAGCGTTACCGAAATTGGTTTGGTCAGTTGCTAGAACATTCACCTTATTGCGAGCGAGATTTGCGTGCTCCATCAGAACTTGAAACTCATGATGAGCATGGTGAGTTTTTGATGAAAATCAAAAAACAAGATCAATTGCACACACTCACTTATGATCGTCACCCGTTTGATGTAGTGGGTTGGGATGGATTCAATTTCCCGTATGCATTCAGCATCCATGATTTTGAACCTATAACAGGACGTATCCATCAGCCACCTCCCGTTCATCAAACCTTCGAAACCAGTGCTTTTGTAGTGTGTTCTTTTGTTCCTCGATTATACGATTATCACCCGCAATCTATTCCAGCACCATACAATCACAGTAACATTGATAGTGACGAAGTGCTCTATTATGTTGATGGTGATTTCATGAGCAGAAACCACGTTGAGAAAGGATTTATTTCATTACACCCAGCTGGAATTCCACACGGACCGCATCCTGGAGCAATGGAACGCAGCATCGGGCAAAAGGAAACGCATGAGCTAGCGGTTATGGTTGATACTTTCGCTCCGTTAAAGCTTACAAAACAAGCCTTAGAAATTGATGGCGGAGATTATTGGAAAAGCTGGATTTAGGCTGACATTAATTGGATAATGATCAAAGTTGAACATGTTTATAGATGGCCTTTTTAAGCCAAACAATTAAAAGACCAACCACCATAAAAATCAGAAATTATGATTACAGATACTACTTCACTTAAATTAAAAAAGGAAAACCTAGAAGCAGAAGACTTTTTGCCTCTTTTGGGGACAGATTACGTAGAGTTTTATGTGGGCAATGCTAAGCAAGCAGCTCATTATTATAAAACAGCTTTTGGCTTTCAGTCTTACGCTTATGCTGGTTTAGAAACCGGAATGAAAGATCGGACATCTTATGTGTTAACTCAAGACAAAATCAAGCTCGTATTAACATCTCCGCTTACCGCTGATAGTCCAATAAATGAGCATTTGCGCAAGCATGGTGATGGTGTAAAAGTGGTTGCCCTTTGGGTAGATGATGCTACCAAAAGTTGGGAAGAAACCACCAAGCGCGGTGCAGTTTCTTACATGGAGCCAAAAAGAGAAGAAGATGCTAATGGCTATGTAGTGCGCAGTGGAATTCACACTTATGGTGATACAGTACACATTTTCGTAGAGCGTAGCAGCTATAATGGACTCTTTTTACCGGGATTTAAAGAGTGGAAAAGCGACTATAACCCAGAGCCAGTTGGGTTGAAATTTATCGACCACATGGTAGGAAATGTAGGTTGGGGAGAAATGAATAAATGGGTAGAGTTCTATGCCAAAGTAATGGGCTTTGCGCAACTTATTTCTTTTGATGATAAAGACATTAGCACTGATTATACTGCCTTGATGAGTAAGGTAATGAGTAATGGAAACGGTAGAATTAAGTTCCCAATAAACGAACCTGCTGAAGGCAAGAAAAAAAGCCAAATTGAAGAATATATCGATTTTTACGAAGGAGCAGGAGTACAGCATTTGGCAGTAGCTACAGATGACATTGTGAAAACAGTTACTGAAATGAAAAATCGCGGTGTTGAGTTCCTTTATGTACCAAACACTTATTATGATGATCTACTTGATAGAGTAGGCGAAATTGATGAAGATATTGAGCCTTTGAAAGAACGCGGCATTTTGGTTGATCGTGACGATGAAGGTTATTTGCTTCAGCTTTTCACAAAACCACAAATGGACAGGCCAACAGTGTTTTTTGAGATTATTCAACGCAAGGGCGCAAAGAGTTTCGGTAAAGGAAACTTCAAGGCTTTGTTTGAATCAATAGAACGTGAACAGGAATTGAGAGGAACGTTATAATCTTAACTTTTATAAATTGAAAAAGCCGTGGTCATTTTGACCACGGCTTTTTTTATGTAGACAATTCTGTCGTTTATTGTTTGATAAACTTAGTTGACGCAATGCTGTTTCCATTGATCAATTCTACCATGTAGATGCCAGAATTTAATGATGAAATATCAAGTATCACGTCATTAATTCTTGTGTTGTTTCCTACCGTTGTTTGCATGATCACCTTTCCAAGTAAGTCTCTCAATTGTAATGTTGCATTTTTTGTCGTGTTTTCACTGATTCTAACTGCAATTTGATTGCTAGCTGGATTTGGGAAAACTTGAAGCGTTGGTAACAACAAAGCCTCTACCTCAGTTGCACCAACCAGATCTAATTCACATTGACGATCAAGAGCGCCATCAAATGAGTACTTAATAGCATTGTCTGCGCGACCAGATGGATCAAATAACACACCTGCTACATGAACTTGATCAAGATCCCAATCAGTTCCTAAAGTTATGGTTGTGTAAAACAAGAATGTATCTCCTGCCGAACCTCCCGATGGGAAGCTGTTGTTCTTACCTTCAAAGCTTGGCGCAATGGCACGGCCAACATGGTTATAAACCATTTTACTTGCAGGTACTGACGAAGGTTCATTATGCCACTCTAGTCCCGCACCAATTAATTCACCAGATCCACCACCAGCGTATGCATTTGATTGATTATAGCCAGAACCAGTTCCAGTCACGCTGTCTTCTGTCACAATAAATGCAATT